>NZ_JCBATA010000030.1:0-81323 GCF_059816245.1 Frankia sp. RB5 | reverse complement strand
ATTTCTCCCGCCTGGACGGACAGTAGTCGGACAACTTCCACTCTCCGGCTGGTTCGCCGGACTTTCTCTTAAACGCGCGCGACGGAACATTCCCGCAATTCACGTAAAATAACATTGAAAATGCTCATTATAGTACAGACCGATCTGTACGTTTCCGACCGGCCCTAGGTACGCTGCGCAGTGCTTTCGATCACGACGGCCATGTGCACCGATCAGTTGGCTCCCCCGGGATGCTCCAGCCCCATCAGGGTTCGAGAGCGGGTGGTCCTGCTGTGGCGTCAGGTGGCCGGTGGCTCGGGACGGGCTGCTCTGGAGTGGACGAGAGGCCGGGCCCGCTGCCAGTATCGATCTTGAGTGAGTCGGGGGCGTAGATGGTGGTGAGGGCGGCGAGGGTGATGAGGGTTTCGGTGCCGTCGAGGGTGATCCAGGGGTGGTCGGAGAGGATGCGGCGCAGGGTGTGTGGGGATTGGGTGACGGCGGCGGAGAGGGCGGCGGCGTTGACGTGGAGGGTGCCGTGGCGGGGGTCATGGAGGTGAAGGGTGCCGTCAGCGGTGTCGGTGAGCGTGGGGGTGCGCCAGGCTGGGCCTGCTGCTGTGGCGGCGTCGGCTGCGGGGTCGGTGCGGTGGAGGCCGGGTAGTTCGTCGACGGCCTCCGGTAGGTGGCGCTGGATGAGGTACTGGGCGCGGTCGTGGTGGGGGTAGGTGCCGGGGAGGCGGAGGAGTTGGGTGATGGTGGCTGCGCCGTCGCGGGTGGCGGTGCGGTAGGCGTCGGTGAGCCAGGTCTGTTCGTGGTCGCTGATCGGGTCGCCTCCGCCGAGGGTGCCGGTGGGGTTGAGGAGGGCCCGGTGGGTGGCGAGGTTCTGGGCGGCGAGGCCGCTGCGTTCGGCGATTTCGGGCAGGAGGAGGGCGGCGCGGCGTATGCCGTCGAGGGCGTGGCGTAGGTCGTGGTGGGTGGGGGTCGGGGTGAGGCGGGTGGTGCCGGAGAGGGAGCGTCCGAGGGTGCGGACGAGGTCGGGGAGCTGGTGGCCGTCGATGCCGCGGGAGGTGGTCTGGCCGAGGGCGGTGCGGATGGTGCGCCAGGTGCGGGCGGTCTGCGCGGCCTGTTCGCCGGCGCGGTCGAGGCGGGCGCGGGTGGGGCCGCGGGTGAGGGTGGCGGCGCGGCGGGTGAGGGTGTGGGTGCGGTCGCTGATGCCGAGTGCGAGGTGGCTGAGGGCGAGGAGGGCCTGGTGGCTGATGAGGGCGTCGGGTTGGCTGAGCTGGTGGAGCAGTCGGCGTAGGTGGTGGATGGTGCGTTCGAGCGGGGGTGCGGCGGGGTCGCCGAGGAGCGGGCCGAGCAGGTCGAGTGTGTGGTCGCCGGTGCGGTCGAGGTGTTCGCGGGACATGCGGATGGGGCTGGCCAGCGCGGCGAGCCGGGTGAGGATCTGGGCGGCGGGGATGACGGCGGGGGCGTTCGTCTGGAACGGGGCGAGTAGGGGTGGGATGGCGCGGGCGCCGAGGGCGGCGGCGAGGGTGATGTCGGTGAGTCGGGTCATGGCGCCGCGGACGGCGACGGGGTCGCCGAGGAGGACGGCGTCGAGGCTTTGGTGGGCTCCGTGGCGGTCGATGTGGGAGGCGAGCAGGTCGTGGGCGGCGCCGAGGGTGTCGGCGGCGCGGTGCCAGGGGGTGCGGCCGGGGGTGGGCTGGGCGTAGAGCTGGTCGGCGATCAGTGTGGTGGTGACGAGGCGGTTGACGAAGGGCGTGAGGCGGCCTCGGCCGCCGAAGGGGGCGTCGAGGAGTTTGCTGTGGCGGCCGGCGGTGGCGAACAGGCGGCCGATGCCGTCGGCGTGGTCGAGGATGTCGCTCAGGCGGGCGCTGGGTCGTGGTGGGCGGGTGGCGGCTGCGGTGGCGATGCGGGCTGTTTCGTTGGTGAGGGTGCCGTAGGTGAGCGGTTCACGCATCGCTCGGCGCTGTCGAGGTGTGCCGGGTCATCGCCGTGCTCGGCCGGGCGGTAGGCGGTCCGGTGGGCGGATCTCCGTCGGTGGGGCGGGCTGCCGCCGGTTCTGGGACGGCGGCGGGGTTTCCGTGGCGGCATTGAGGCCGAGGGCGTCGAGCAGGTCGATGGTGCGGACGCGGTAGAGGCGGCCGTAGCGGCGGACCGGGCAGGGGAACTCGTCGGCGCGGACCAGGTCGTAGGCGAGGGTGCGGCCGATGGTGAACAGCTTCGCCGCGCTGGGGAGGTCGACGACGGGTGGCAGGCGTTGGAGCCGTGCGGTGTGCCAGGCGGCCCAGGCGGGTCGGTCGAGGCCGAGGGTGTCGAGGATGTCGGCGGTCCGCACGCGGTAGAGGCGGCCGTAGCGGCGGATCGGGCAGGGGAACTCCCCTGTCTGGGCGAGTTCGTAGGCGAGGGTGCGGCCGATGCCGAAGAACGGCGCCGTGGAGGGCAGGTCGTGGACGAGGGGCAGGCGTCGGAGGCTGTCGGGGGAAGCCGTCGGGTTCATGGATCTTCTTCCGGAGGGGTGATGTTCGTACGGGACATCGCCAGCGGGCCTGAGGGCGGCCGGCTGCGCTCGGTCGACTGGTCGGCCGTGGTGATCAGAGGGCTGGCGGTGCCGGCCCTGGCCAGGGCCGCAGTTCGAGCGGCGTGATGTCCACCGCTGCCCGAGGTGGTGTCCGCCGGATGTCGTCGACCGGCGCCGACTCCGGACGATCCAGGGGCGCCGCAGAGCTGACCTGCGGCGAGGGCGGAGTCGGGTGGGGGCCTGCTCGTGGTGTGGCGGGGAGGCGGAGCCGCTCGGGGTCGACGACGAGTGCTCGGCGGAGCACGCGGTCGGGGAAGCGGACGAGGAAGGCGACGGCGCGACTGGGGTGCGGGGTTATAGGCCAGCCGGCGAATTGGGCGTGGGCTTCGCGGGAGGCTTCACCGAGGAGCTGCCGTACCTGCGTGGCGTCGGCGGCGGCCGGGTCCCAGCGGAAGGTCCGGGCGTCGAGGTCGACGTCCGAGGGGGCGACGCGGTGCAGCGCGTCCGCGAGGGCGGTGCCGTCGCCGTGCGCGAGGCGGGTGCGGACCTCGTCGGTCATCGCGGCGGGGAGGGCGCGTTCGACGACTTCGCGGTGGTGGCGTTCGTCGGGGGTTCCCAGCAGCCATCCGTTGCGGTCGCAGATCGCTTTCAAGGCCGTGTCGGTGAGGTCGACGGGGTGGGCTGGGGGTGGGAAACGGCGGCCGAGTTCGCGCAGGTCGGCGAGGCGTAGGTTCCCGGGTCCGCGCAGGGCGAGCTGTGCGGCGAGGGTGGGGTGCGAGGTGTGCAGGACGCCGAGGGCGAGTAGGACGGCGTCGCTGCCGCCGCGTCCGGCGCCGGCGCGGGCGAGCCAGCGGCGGCCTTCGGTGGCGGTGCGGACGGTGGCGTCCAGGTCGCCGAGGGCGTGCCGGATGCCGTGCCAGCCGAGGAGGTCGGTGCGCTCGGGCTGGAGGGCGGCGTCGGGTCCGTGGACCGTCGCGGGCATGGTGAGGATCGCCTCGACGGGGATCCCGTGGCGCAGCGCGTTCGCGACCATCCAGAGGCGGGGAAGGTCGGGGTCCGAGAACGCTGCGATGTCGCGCAGGTGGGCGCGGGCGAGATAGGTGTCGAGCGCCAGCGGGAGGTTCGCCCGGGACAGGGCGTCCAGGCTGGGTCTTCCGCGGGCGTCGGCGGCCCGCCGCCCGGTGCGAGGGCTGTCGCTGGTGGCGCCCAGGCCGCGGGCGATGAGGGTGCCCACGCCGTGCGCGACCCCGAGAAGCGTGCTGGGATCCAGATGGTGGTCGTGGGCTATGCGGTGGATGGCCGCGAGCTGCGCGCGGGCCGGCTGCCCCCGTGTCGCCGCCGCGGTCTCGTGAAGTAAGGCGAGGAGCGCCGCGGGCGGCGCGGTCGGTCGCAGCGGGGTCGGGCGTGGGAGGCGGCGCAGCTCGTTGATGATGTCGGTGGCGCGGCGGCGGACGTCCCGCTGGCGGGTGAGCGCCGGCGGGGTGTGCGCAGGCCACATGCTCGCCACCTGGCCGAGACCAAGGGTGCGGTCGTGGACCGTACTGGCGCCAACGCGGCGGGGTCTGGTGCCTGTCCACGGCGACCGGGCGCGGGCGAGGTCCCGCTGCCCGCGCGGGCCACCCTGACGGTCGAAGAAACCGTGGTCACGCCGCCCGAACTCGGTGCTGTCGGCGTCACGCGAGACGGCTCGGCCCGGCGGTGGAGTGTCGTCGCCGCTCATGAGCTGTCCGGAGTGCCGGGTGACTGGGTGGCCGCGCGGTCACGAGCGAGTCGGTGGGCGCGGATCCACGCGGCGGCGGCCAGCTCCCTGGGTTCCGGTTCGGCGCCGCTGTGCACGAGGAGCCAGCCGTCCGCCAGCTCACGTACCTCGAAGACCACGCCGGCGGTCCGCAGCGCCACGACTCCGCGGTGCGCGAGCCAGGCAAGAAGCCGGGAGGCTGCTTGTGCCCTCGCAAGATGGCGTTCGACCGCCCACGCGGCCACGACGATCATCGGGTCGGGATCGCCGTCAAGCTGCACGGGGACGCGCAGAACGATGGGGCGGGCGAGGACGCTGACGTCCCAGGCGGGCTCGGGGGTGGTCATGGTGGTCCGTCCAGGTCAGGTCCGGTGGGCGGCGGAGCGGCCGCCGACGGCGCTGGCGGTGGCGGCGCGGCCGGCGAGGGGGCTGACGGTGAGGGGGCTGGCGATGGTGGGCGCGGCGGCGCGGACGTGTGGATGGTGGGTAGGTCGGGCAGGTGCAGGGCGGCGAGTGCCGCGAGGGTGGCGGGGGGTTCGTTGCCGTCGACGCCGAGGTTCAGCGGCCGCAGGGCGCGCAGCAGGTCGTCGGTACGGAGGGTCAGCGCGGCGGCCAGGTCGTCGGAGTCGACGTGGAGCCAGCCATAACGGGGATCGCTGACGGTCGCGGTATCGCCGTGCCAGGTCACCGACACCGATGCGGGCGGCTGGGCGGGTTCCCGCCAGGCGTGGTCCCTCCCGGGGTGGGTGTCGAGCCTGCCCGCCGGGCCGCGGTTGGCCGCGGCATTCTCCGCTCCCTGGGACCAGACCTGGGCGGCGAGGGCGTGCTGGGCGGCGGCGTAGGCGGCGGGCAGGGTGGGGTGCGGGCCGTGCAGGACCAGCGCTCCGCGTTCGACCGCGTGCAGGTACCCCCACCAGTCGACGACGTGGACGGCGGACGGCGGTGACACGTTCGGCTCGGCGGCCGGCGCGGGTTCGACGGTGAGCTGAGGTCGGGTGACCGCTCGGAATCCGACGACGTCGCCGAGGTCGATGATCTGTGGAAGCTGAACCCCGCGGCCGTGCGGCCCGCGCTCCCAGTACACGAACGCCCATCCGTTCGCCGCGGTCGGTTCGGGCCAGAAGGTGGCCACGTGGACCGCGGCGCCGGGTGGGGGCGTCATCGGCATGTCGAGGAGCAGCCCGCTGGGGTGCAGGCGAGCCACCTTGAGTCGCGGCCCGGCAAGATCGGCCGTCCGGGACCTGGCCGGAGGGGGTGTGCTCACAGATCCAGGTCCCCCCACGAGTCGAAGTCCGGCGTGTCGGGAAGCTCGGGAAGGCTCGGAGGCGGCGGCTCCGCGGTGCCGAACGGATCCAGGGCGGGGAGATGGCCGGGGAGTCCGTCTGCTGGGACGACGTCGACGGCGGCGGACGGCGTGTCGGGATCGAGGAGCCGGTCGGGAGAGTGCAGCTCCTGGCGGACGAGAGCCGCCGGGACCATGCGTCCGCTGTAGGGCATCATGGCGATCTCACGGAGCGTGACGAGAATCTCGCCGGGGACCAGCGCGACGCCCGCCGCCGCACGCGCTTCGAGCAGCCGGTCGACGGTCGGCCAGGCGGTGCCGCTCAGCGGAATCACGTCGTCGACGTCAAGCCGGTAGGAGGCTCCGCGGTTGTTGTCGGGCTCGACGTCGTAGACGAGCAGTCCATCGTCGTCGACCGCGCGCAGGACCCGGCCACGGTCGAAGCGGGGATCGTCGACGGAGGCGACGGTCGCACCGAAGGTGAGGACGACTGGCCCGCCCTGGCCCTCGATCGCGGTGTCCTTCGCCGCCAACGTGTCCCGCACCCGCGTGCCCTCGGCGTACCGCAGGTAGTCGGGATTGCGGTATCCGGGATGGCCGGGCAGGTCGGCGACGTCCGGGCGCCACAGGTAGCCCGTCGTCCGGCCGTTCCGCACGACCGGGCCGCGGACAACTCCCGTCGCGGCCATCCCACCCTGGAGGTCGACGCGGACCCGGCTGCCCGGCGAATACGGCGGGGCCAGGCCGAGGGTCCGCAGCGCCAGGCGTTCCCGCTGGACGTCCAGGAAGCTCTGCTGCACGTACGTCAGGTCGCGGGGATCGCGCGGGCGATCGAGAGCCTGGCGGATCACCTCACGGACAGCGTCGTCCGACCCGCCAGCCAGCTCCGACGGGATCGTGACGTCGTCGCCGGCGAAGACAACCCTGTCCCCCAGGCAGATCCGGTAGGTGAGCTGTAGCGGTTCAGAGTCGAGGACCGGATTGTCGCGGTACGCGCCGACGATCTCGACCATGTAAGGCTCGTGCTGCCAGGAACGCAGGGGCCGGTCGGAGTGCATCCTCCGGCCATAGGTGGTCTGAAATCCGCCGGCGTTCACCCAGCTGGCCCGCCATGGCTGGTCCGCCGGGTCGAGACCGACGTCCACCAGCAGCTGGCCCTGGGCGGCCCGCCAGCCGCCGTCCGGCCAGGGCAGCACCAGATCATCGCGGGGCTGGCCATGGTGCAGCAGTCCTTCGACCGTCGCCGGGAGCCGGAACCCGAGCGTCTGCTCGAGGTCCCACACGGTGCGGCGGACCGCGGTGACCACCAGGTCAGCCGATGCGTTGTCGGCGTTCCAGCGGACCAGCTGCGCGGTCACGGAGCCGGCACCGTCGGCTTCCCTGGTGGGGAGGAACCGCCACCAGCCACTGGGCACCGTGATCCGCACCGGCGCGCGGTCGGCGGCGAACGCCCGGTAGGCGCGCGGGTCCTCGGAGTCGCGGCTGCTCACCCGCCCACCTCCGGCACGCCAGGGCCAAGATCCGCAATGGGCAGCGACGACCCGGACGGCAGGGGACCCGACGGAGAGGCGAGCGGCTCGTCGGGGTGCGCGCCGAGGACGGGTGGCGCAGGCAGCAGGCTGGCGCGCACGGCCAACGCGGGACTCACGAATCCGCCACGCACGTTTCCGCCGGGGCCGCCGTGGCCGCCCAGAGGCCAGGCGGCGTCAGGTATCCACTGGTAGGACCGTGCCGTCCCGTCGCTGCCCGGGACCGCGAAGGCGACCGTGCCGGTGAGCAGCCGCCCGTCGGGCAGCAGCACCTCGACCCGCTCGCCCGCTCGGAACGGCCCCGGGTTCTCCGCGACCAGGCTGAGCAGCTCGTCGCGGCGGCGAAGAACAGTCTCCTGACCTGTATTCAGGGGCAGGTCGTCGTCGGGGCTGGTCAGCATCGCGATCAGCCCACGGATCGTGTTGCTGCTGCGCACTTCAAGGTCTGCGGGCACCTCGATGTCGTCGCCGGCCGCCAACACCTGGCCGTTCAGCGACAACCGGTAGACCAGCTCCCGCCGGCCGTCGCGCACCACCTCGCCGGCCGCGACGACGTCCAACCGGAAGACGCTGGAGGGATCCTCGAGACCGCCCTGCTCCCACCGCAGCAGCACGTCCGACCGTGCCAGCGACGCTGCGTAGGTACACGGCGGTGCCCCGGGCACGCGAACCAGATCCGACGCCCGCGGTGCCCGGGACTCGTCGATGCTCGGTCGATCCGCCCCTCGCGCCGCGACCAGGACATCGCCGACCATCACCCCCAGCGGCATGGTGACGGTCTGCGCGCGCAGCGCCCGATGCACGTCCTCGCCGAACGGGACGCCGAGCGCCGCTTCCAGCTCCCAGCTCGACGCGGCCGTGACCGTGTACGCCGCGATGTCGAACAGCGCACGGTTCGGCTCGGTCGGCCGGTGCACGGCCACGCACAGCCGGGTCGCCGGGTCCAGGCCGATCAGCCACTCCCCCGACGGCGTCCCCACCCCGACAACCCGCCGGCGGCCATCACGATCTCGACCATGCCCCTGGTCGCCACTGAGGTGGCTGTCACCGTGCGGGTCGCTCGCCGCCCGGGGCACGTCGAACCGCGTCCGGGGGAGCGTGGAGGTTCGCGCCGGATGCGCGAGACCGGCACGGTGAACTACGGCAGTGGACATCCAGCGGCGCGTCCAGAACCCGGTCTCCGGCGACCCAAGCACTGGCTTCGCAGGCCGCGAGGCGGTCGCGATGACGGCGATCATCCACCGGCTCCGCGCCGGTCATGCCAGCGTCGCCACGCCCGGCTCATCGTTGCGGCCAGCGTCGAATGGCTCTGCGGATACAGGGCCCACGGGCGGCGGACGTCGCCCTGGTCCTGCCATGGGTCCGGCTCGCCGTTGGCCAGCGCGCGCAGGGCCGGGTCGCGGAACCAGTACCGTCCGTGCAGGTGGATCGGTGGCAGGGTGTTGTGGAGCAGCAGCGCCTGGCCGGGCAGGACTTGGCGCAGCAGGTGCGCGGGGAGCAGCTCCAGTCTGGTGGGCGCGTCGTTGATGCCCTGCCGTCCGCCGCCCGGCGCGTTGTCGCTGGACACGCTGCGCGCGACGATGTGTTCCTGCCCGAGCAGGGAGGCGGCGTAGTCCAGCGTTGACTTGTCCGACAGCCCGGAGAAGAAGACCTTCGTGACCGCGTTCGACACGACCACGTCGGCCTTGTTGCCGTAGGCGGCGTCGATCTGCGACTTCGACTGGTAGACGAGCATCAGCTGAATGCCCATGCCCGCGCAGGTGGAGATACGGCCGGGCAGGTTCTTCATCGGCCAGTTCCCCGCCTCGTCGATCACGACGAGCAGCGGCGGATCCAGCGGACGGTCCGTCGCCCCGACCCGGGCGTACACCGACCGGATCAGATCATCGATCAGGCCTCCGAGCACCGGCGCCAACCGCTCGGCGCCGTCGAGGTCCGCACAGAGGTAGACGGTGTTCGCGCGTCGCTGATGGGGGTCCGCGAGCAGGTCAGGTTCGTCGACAGGGTCGTCTCCGATGGTGGGGATCGGGGTGTCGGGCTGTTCGTCGAGCAGCCAGTCCAGGTCGATGTCGGAACCGTCCGCGGAGCGGCGCACCGACGGCTCCTGCCACGGGCGGACCATCTGACGGGCCACCAGGAAGATCGACGAGATCTGCTTCGGGTCCGTCTTCCACACCGCGGTCAACCCGGCCAGCACCTGCTCGCCGTCCGCCCTGATCATCGGGTCCGCGTGGCGGGCGAACGCCTGCGCGAAGCGCATCACGCCGTCGCGATCCATGCCCGTCACCCAGCCGACCACCGCGCCCATGCCGAGCCCGGCCGTGGCCGCCACCCAGAACAGCAGCCCGAGCAGGTCCTCCCCCGCGGCCGTCCAGAAGCTCATGTCCGACCCGGACGACGTCCAGTCGGTACCGTTCGCGAGCGACCGGGCCGCCAGCCGCGCCCCCGCCAGGTCCACGGACTCCGCCAGCGGCGACCACGACGCCGCCACCTGTCCGGTGATCCCGGTCGGGTCGAAGACCCGCACCTCACCCAACGCCCGCCGCCGGCGGATGGTCGCGGCCAGCAGATCGTTCTTCACCGACAGGGCGATCAGCGGCCCCTCCCACTCCAGGATCGCCGGCACCGCCAGCGCCGCCGTCTTCCCGCACCGCGACGGGCCGATGACCAGCACCGCACCCCGATCCCCACGACGCCGGACGACCGCGCGCCGTAGCAGCCGCGGCACCGACTCATCCACCGGAAGGGATGCGTCCTCGGTCGCGAGCAGCCTGGTGACCGGGCCGTAGCGGGCCCGGCCGAGGATCACCCGGCCACGCGTCGGCCGGCGGACCCACATCGACGCGCTCTCCCACAGCCGGGCGAACCGCGCCTCCGGATCCAGCCCCATCCGCCGCCGCCGCGCCACCCCGACCTCGCCCTGCAGCAGCAGATACAGCACGGCGCTGACCAGCAGCGCCCCGGCCACCGGCAGCGCGGTCCCGAACCAGTAGCCGGTGGGTCCCGGCAGCACCCACCGCTCATCCGCGGGCCAGGCCAGCGCCGGATCGTCGGAGTGCAGGACCAGTAGCGGTATCGCCAGGATCGTCGCACCCGGGCCGACCGACATCGGCGCGTGCGCCCCGAACAACAACGCCGCGACCTGCGCGCCCGCCCACACCCCGCCGACCAGCGGCGCGACCATGGCAACCAGGACCAGCGCCTTGGGATTGGCCAGCCAACTGCCATCCCACTCGCTCGGCGGAGTCACGACGCCCCGCTTCCGGAGTCGGTCTCCCGGACGACGACGTCCAGACGGGACAGCTCGGGGAGAAGAGCGGCGCGCAGCGCGCGCACCGCCGCGTTCCGGCGCAGCCGCACCGCGCGATCACTGATCCCCGCGCGTGTCGCGACCTGCGTCTGGGTCAGGCCGACCAGCGCCAGGTCCGCCAGCAACCGCAGCTGGGCCGGGTCCACCCCGCTGGCGACGCCCTCGGCGAGGACGTCGAGCAGCTCGGCGCTCGCGCCCCGGCGAAACGAGCCGACGGCCGGTCGTCCGTCCAGCTCAACCGGCGTGTCCGGCAGCAGGTCCCAGCAAACCGTGGCCCGCTCGATCCGCGGCCGGTATCCGAACACCCGGTAGACGGCGTCCAACACCACGTTCACGGCGATCTTGCGTGGCCGGCGGTCCAACGGAAACGAGCAGATCACCAACCACGCGGCCCCCACCAGCTCGGTCAACACCTCACCGAACCCCGTGGTCTCCCCCGCCGGTCCGAGGTGCGTCGCGCCACGTGCCCGACGGGCCTTCGTCGCGGCCTGCACGGTCAACGCCGGCATCACCCGCTCCAGCACGACCCGCGCCGCCGCCCGGTCCCCCGCCCGGGCGAACGCGATCAGCGCCGCCAGCCGCCCATCCGCCACCGGCACGGCCACGGCCCGATCCCGACCGCACGCCGCCAGCACCTCAACGACCGACCCGCAGTGCCCCGCCAGAAGCGGATCACCCGACCAGCGACGAAGCCCCGCCGCCGCCTCCGGCCCGACCGACCAGCTCTCCCAATCCCGCTGCCAGCGCCGAAGCGCCACCGCCCGCGGCTCAAACCGCCCGCGACCAGCCTCCGAAGACCTGTGACTCGACATGGCACCCGACGGTCCGAACCCGCACCATCCACCACGTCATCGCCGCCGTCATCGCCCACGTCATCGCGACACCGTCCCCATCGGCGACGTCATCGGCTGTGTCCTGACTCGCAGCGCGTCCACGACACCCATGATCACCAGCACTCCGGTCGATCCGCAGATTCGCCCAGCCACAGCGACACACGATCGGACTACTGCCCGCGGGGGTCCTTAAGCGTGAGCAGCAGAATGGAGCCGTCAGGCGCGGCAGCATGGGCGCTGTCGTCTGAGCTTTTAGCAGAGGGCGAGTAGCTGCCTGCGTGTTGCTCTTCGGCGAACTCGGCCTGCGCCTCGACGACGTGCTGGATCCGATCCGACCCAATCTGGCGAAATTCGCCCCGATCCGCTTCCATCCGATCCAACGTGATCATGGCTTCGTAGACGGACGCTCGGATCGCGTAGGTCACCCACAAAGTCCGAAGACCAAAGGGAACCGGGAAGCTGGTTCCCAGCGCGGAACCGTACGGGGTTTCGTATCGGACGGGCTCCCCGCCGGAACGCGGCTGGTCCCGCGTATCCCCTGGGGCCCAACGAGAGGCCAGGCCCGGGTCTCCGCAGAAGTCGGCGAGCGTCGACAGCGCGCCACGCAGCGACCGATCAAGGAGTTCCCCGAGAATCGGGTCGCCAGACCGGTAGATGCCCACGTCGACTCGCCCGTATGGATCTGCGAGCGTGCTCGGGTCAGCTACAGGTAGGCATTCGAGCGCCTTGTAAAGAACCTGATCGCTGGACGTGATGGTACTCACCGCCAGGCCAGTGCGGGCACAGCCGGCGACTGTGGCGGCGCCAAGCTGTTCCACGGCGGAGGCAAGCTGTTTGTCGGCGCGCTTGCCGTCGATCGTGCCCTTGCATTCGAGAACACGGACGTAGTGACACCCGAGAGACGGATCATATGCGTGGATCAGGTAGTCGGGACGCCGCGATCTGTTTCCTGCGCTCTTCGATTGGAGCTTGAGCAAGCAGGATTCAAGCGCTACATCGACATCGATGATGTTGATCGCGCCATGTGCGATGCCGGAGTGGCGGAGCCAGTGCCGGGCGAGGAGGACACCGAAGCCGATACCGAGATCCTCGGAGGCGACGCTACGCTGGCGGCCGACGATCGCCTGTCCAGCGGGGCTGACCCGCAACGCCTTCTGGCCCGATGCCTCCTCGCTTGAGGTCTCAAAGAAGCCGAGATAGCGCAGCAATCCCCACCACAGATACATGCCGAGGACGTCACGTCGGTAGCGAGGTCGGGTCGCGACCGCGAGCTGGAGCAGCGCATCGACGGGGCGTAGACGGGGCAGCGCTTCCGGATTGTCGAGTCCAGCTGCGGGGACGATGACAGCCGCGGTCCTGCCGGGATCTTTAATCCGCTCGACAAGCGCCTTGTCGCTCCGTCCCGGAAACTCGACTTCTGTGTTAGCAATCCGCAGAGCGTCGCCAAGATTCACGGCTCAATGATGACATCCGCGGTTTTCGTCCCCGCAACAGGATGCCCCGAGCATCGCAGTCTTGAGACGACCGACCCCGGGTCGACCTCCCCGAGTGGCCGCCGTCTCATCCCAGCGCCATCGCTCTGTGGGGAGTTCGCCCGGCGAGACGTCAGGGCGCAACCATGCGACCGCGCGGCGACCTGACGCGCGACTCGGCGGTCAGCTGGGATGGGTCGCGCCAAGGGGCAGTTGTAGGTCTCCGGCGAGGAGGTGGGGGGCGAGCAATTCCTGAAGGCGTGCGGTGACCTCGCCGATTTGGCGGTGAAGCGCGGTCACGTCGTCGCAGCTGGCGAGGGCGTCGACGATGGCCTGTTGGGTGTGGAGGGGCGGCAGGGGGATGGTGAGTCGGCGGAGGCTGTCGGCGCTGATCGCGCGCAGCGCGGCCCCGCTGCTGCGGCGGGTCAGTTCGTCCTGCACCGTGCGCTGCCCGAGGTAGTAGTGCAGGTAGTCGGCCCTCAGGTCGGCGCTGGGCCGCAGCCTCGTCAGGGAGGTTCCGAACGCCCATCCGTGCTGGCCGGGTCCCACGACAGCCCGGTATCCCAGGCCTTCGATCCGGCTGAAGACCAGGTCGCCCGGCTGCAGCAGGTACTGCGTCAACTGCTTCTGGGCCGTCTGCAGGTCGATCGTGTCGAGGCCGCTCGTCGCGATGCGGTGCGCCTTGATATCCGAGGGCCGCAGCAGCGGGACAGCGTCTTGCTGCTCGCTTCGGAGAAGCCGCTTGTTGCCGGACGGCCCAGTCTTCACCTCGCACACGTCTCCGAGCGGTAGTGACGGCCATCCGTCCGCTGTGGTAGAAGCTGGTGTCAGCCCCATGAGTATCTCGGCGAGCGCGAGGTCCGCGACCTGGGCGCGCCACTGGAGCTCGGTCAGCTCGTCGCGCAGCTCGCCGATCTTCAGTGTGATGTCCCCGCTGTCTGGCACGAGCAGCGGCAGAATCGGGAAGTGGACTTTGGGGTCCAGCCGGTCCTCGCGAGCCTTGATCTCATCCCGGGTCGCGGTAGTCGCCGTCCCGGCCTGCCCGTTGTAGCTGCCGGGTGGGTTCGCCATCCATTCGTGGTAGGCGCTGACGATCGTGGCGTGCTCGTCGTCGCTGAGCTGGGCCCGTCTGCGTTCGGCGGCCGGTCCGGTCCCCATGCGGCTGGCATCGATGAACAGCACCTCGTCGCGGCCAGGATTGCTGGGGCGGGCGAGTATCCAGAGGCTCACGCCCACCGTGGTCGCATGGAAGAGGTTTCTCGGTAGGTCGATCACGCAGCTGACCATCCCCCCGTCGATCATGCGGCTGCGGATGTCCCATTGCTGCCGTTGCCGGTGGTCCGTTCCGGATGCGGCGCTGTTGGGCATGAAGACGGCGGCGCGACCCCCGTCGTCGAGCAGTGACAGACAGTGCTGGAGCCAGGCGAAGTTGCCGTTGTGCCGTGGTGGCTGTCCGAACTCCCAGCGGGATGCCTCGACGGACTCTCCTCCCCAGCTCGACTGGTTGAAGGGCGGGTTCGTCAGGACGACGTCGAAAACCCGGCCTCCCGCCGAGCCGTGCCGCATGAGCGGGTTCTCCGGTCCTCCGCCGAGGTCGACAGAGATCCCGTGAATGCCGGCGATCAGCCGCGTCATCCGCCAGGAGTGGGTGCCCCGGGCCCGGCCGAGCAGGACGGGTCCGGGCTCGGCAGCATCGGTCTGCCCGCCACGGGCGCGCAGGCCCGCAGCAATCAGCAGCTCACCGGAGCCACAACAGGGATCGTAGATCCGGTCGCGTAGCTTTGGCGCGAGCAGGTCGGCGACCAGGTTCGTGATGGTCGGCGGGGTGACGAAATCGGTGTCGGTCCGGTCACGCTCCCCAGCGTCCTCCCCAAGTGCATACCGGCAGATGGCCGGTGCGATCTCCACACCCGTGACCCCGCCTCGGTGCAGCCTGCCGATGGCCTGTTCCAGCGACCTGACCGTGGGCGCGATCGACCTGGCTGGCAGTTGGCCGCCGAGGACGTCATCGACGAGGTCGGCGAGGTCGCCGGTGCGGACCTGGTCGGCCCGCGTGACCGCGTCGAGGCGGGCCGGGGCTTCTCGTGCCGAGGCGCTGCGCAGCGGGGCCCAGTCCTGTGGGTTCACCTGACGCAGCCAGACCAGGGTCAACAGACGCTCCGCCCAGCTGCCGATGCTCGCGGTCTCCCAGATCGTTGACATCTGCTGCCGCAGCGGGGAGAGCAACCGCCCGGTATCCACGTCCCGAACAGGAACGCGTGCAGCACCAGGCGCCGGGGGGAGCCGGAACGACGCGCGGAAGCGGTCACCGAACGTGGAACCTGGCATTTCCTCCGGCCGCAGGCGCGGGCGGTCGATCGCGCGCGTGTCCAGCCAGGCCGCGACCTCGACCGCGGAGAACCGCAGCGGGCTGCTCCAACCCACCTGAGGCGGAAAACCGTCATGCCGCTGGCGCCAAGTGCTGACCGCCTGCACCGTCACCCCTGCTGCCCAGGCGATCTCATCGCGAGATACCAGCAGCTCACCGTGATCCGCGCTCATCGACCCTCACCACGCCGCGAGCGAAGCAGCCGCGCCAGTCGACGGGTGCGAGCGTCACTACCGACCACCCAGGTGAGAAATCCGACGACAGTCACGGCGACGAACACCAGCGCCACCGCGACAGCCAGCGACTGGCTCCACCCGATTCCCAACGCAGCTGGCGCCGACCGCAGCATCCGCCCATGTCCGGGCCCCTGTGCCACCCGCCCTCGCAGCGGCCACCGCGACCCCGGCGCCCCCGAACCCGTTGATCTCATACGGGCAACAGTCGCAGACCACGTTCGCGAGGTCCAGTGCGTAGCGTTCATACGCCAGAACTGTTTCCTCCACGACTCCCGTATCCGCCGACAGCGCCAACCTGTCCGAGCCAGTCTCGACGCCGCATCAAGGTGCGACCGGTAGATCCACGGCCGCGGCAGACGGCCCGTCGGCCGCTCCCACCCGACCGTGTCGGCCCGCCCGCTGGACCGAGCCATCGACCCGACGGCGGAGACTACCGAACGGGAGAACGATTCTGTCACGTCCCGTTGCCATAGGTGGATAGTTTGTGACCGTGGCTGGGGTTCCTGCGGAGGTCGCCGCTGAGCTGGCGCGGTTGCGGGTGGAGAACGCCCGCCTGCTGCGTCTGCTCCAGCTCACGCCGCAGCAGGCCGCGCCGCCCGGCCCGGCGCAGGCCGGTCTGTTCGAGGCGCCGCCGGGGCCGGTGCACAACCAGTCTCCGCCGGCGGCGAAGGTGGCGTTCTTCGGGGCGTTGTTCGCCGCCCGCACCGACGTGTACGCGATCCGGTTCGACAACTCGCGCACCGGCCGATCGGGCTGGGTCCCCGCGGTGCGGGGAGGATGGCGCAAAGGCGTCCGGCATGAGGACCGTGACTACCTCCCCCTCACCGCGGACGTTCTGGCCGCCCACCTGACAGGAGAGGTGCACGTCGGCCTGTATCCGCTGCTCGACGGCGACCGGTGCGCGTGGCTCGCGGCGGACTTCGACGGCACGGAGGCGATGTTCGACGCGCTGATGTACGTCAAGGCCGGCCGCGCGGCCGGCATGCCCGTCGCGTTGGAGGTCTCCCGTTCCGGCACCGGCGCGCACGCCTGGGTGTTCTTCACCTCGCCGGTTCCCGCGGAGGCCGCCCGCCGCCTCGGCACCGGGTTGCTGCGCGAGGCGATGGCGCTCCGCGGCCGGCTGAGCCTGGCCAGCTACGACCGGTTGTTTCCCTCCCAGGACCTGCTTCCCGCCGGCGGCATGGGCAACCTGATCGCCGCACCGCTGTTCAAACCGGCCCGGCGCAACGGCGCAACCGTCTTCCTCGACCTCGCCACCCTCGAACCCCACCCCGACCAGTGGGCCTACCTGTCCACCCTCGGCCGCGTCACGCCCCAGGAACTCCGGCGGGCCATCGACCGCACCGGCAAGGTCGCCGTGGCCGGCGAGGTGACCACACTCGTCTCCCCCACCTCGACCGCGACCCGGCCCGCCGCCGCCCGCGTCCTGCACGCCCGGCTCGGCGCCGGCATCCGGATCGAACAGTCCGAACTCACCCCAGGACTGGCCGCGACCCTGCGGCACGCCGCCTGCCTGCACAACCCCCTGTTCCACGAACGGCAGCGGATGCGCGGCTCCACCTACGGCATCCCCCGGTTCCTGCACAACCACGACGAAACCACAGACGGCGCCCTCATCCTGCCCCGCGGCATGCTCCCCACCGTCACCTCGCTGACCGAGCAGGCCGGCAGCCAGCTGGACCTCACCGACGAACGCGCGGCCGGCACCACCCACGACTTCACCTGCACCGCCACGCTCACCGCCGCCCAGCACGACGCCGTCGCCGACCTGGTCGCACACGACCTCGGCGTCCTCGTCGCACCTCCGGGGTCCGGCAAGACCGTGATCGCCTGCGCGGTCATCGCCGCCCACCAGACATCCACGCTGATCCTCGTCGACCGCAAGACGCTCGCCGACCAGTGGCGAACCCGCATCGCCGAGTTCCTCGAGACGAAGGCCGGTCAGCTCGGCGGCGGCCGCAGCAAACTACGCGGAAGCATCGACATCGTCACCCTGCAGACCCTCGCCCGCCGTCAGGACATCGCCGAGCTCACCGCCGGCTACGGCCTCGTCGTCGCCGACGAATGCCACCACATACCAGCGGCCGCCTTCACCCACGCCGTCAAACAGATCCCCGCCCGCCGCTGGCTCGGCCTGACCGCCACCCCCTACCGGCGCGACAAACTCGACGACCTCATCAGCCTGCACCTCGGCCCCGTCCGCCACACCATGAGCGGCCCACGCACGGCAGGCGACGGAATCCCCACACTGCCGGGCACCGCCCCCGACCGCCGACCCGAACCGGTACTCCGCGTCCATCCCACCGGCTACCACTACACCGGCGACGCCGACCCGTCCGCCCCAGGCGGAATGACCCGGATCTACCGCGACCTGATCGCGGACGACCAGCGCACCCGCCAGATCATCGCCG
This sequence comes from Frankia sp. RB5, assembly GCF_059816245.1. Classification (NCBI taxonomy): domain Bacteria; kingdom Bacillati; phylum Actinomycetota; class Actinomycetes; order Frankiales; family Frankiaceae; genus Frankia; species Frankia sp. RB5. The sequence goes on along the minus strand of NZ_JCBATA010000030.1, from coordinate 63,647 downwards.
ACGTCACCACCGCGCTCGGCCAGGGCCGCCACTGCCTGGTCCTCACCACCTGGACCGCCCACCTCACGGCACTCGCCGACGCGCTGCGCGACCAAGGCCACGACCCGGTCGTGCTCCGCGGCGGCATGGGCGCGACAGACCGCGCCGCTGCGCTCGCCCGGCTCCAGCCACAGCCCGGCGGACCACCCCTGCTCGTCGTGGCCACCGGCCCCTATGCCGGCGAGGGGTTCGACTGCCCCGCGCTGGACACCCTCTTCCTCGCCGCCCCTGTGTCCTTCAAAGGACGCCTCGTCCAGTACGCCGGCCGCATCCTGCGGTCCCATGACGGCAAGACCACCGCCGAGGTGCACGACTACCACGACGAACTCACCGCCGTGCTCGCCGCCTCACTCGCCAGACGCGCTCCCGGCTACACCAGCCTCGGCTTTCCCGACCCCAGGCGCCTCCCCCACACCCCCAGCGCGCGCCTGCCCGCCCAATCGATCAGTCCGATCGTCGGACAGCAACAACCAACCACGGGATCCTGATAGCAGCCAGACGCACACCGTGACAGCCATGGGAGAGCTGGCCAGGCCAGCGCACCACCCACGGGGATGAGGTCGCCGTGACGCAGCCTTTCGACCCGGCCGCCCAGGTCGGGGACAACACCAGCCCAGGACGCGTCGCCGGTTCTCCTCCCCCGTCCCAGGTCGCGCTGTTCGTGGACTTCGAGAACCTGGTCCTCGGCGCCGGCCGCGGACTACCCGGGCACGCCGCGGACCCAGTCCCCACCGCTGCCCTGACCTGGCTGTGCCGCGGCTACGGCAACGCCTCGATCCGCCGCGCCTACGCCGACTGGGGCCAGTACCAGTTCGGCCGTTACCAGGAGGCTCTCGCGACCAACGGCGTCGACCTCGTCCAGATCGCCCGCTTCGGCGCCGCCCACAAGAACGCTGCCGACGTCCGCATGGCCGTCGACGCCATGGAAACCCTCATCACCCACCCCGCCGTCGCCGTCTTCGTCCTCGTCACCGGCGACAGCGACTTCTCTCCTCTCGTCCACCGGCTCCGCGAGTTCGGCAAGCACGTCGTCGGCGTCGGCACCGAAGCCAACACCAGCTCCCGCCTGGTCGCCGTCTGCTCCGAATACAAGTTCTGGGGCACCCTCGTCGCCGACGTCGACCCCACCGCCCGCGCCGCCGTCGAAGCCGTCTTCGACATCACCACCGCCGAACAGCTCCTCATCCGCGCGTTCGACAGCATCCCCACCGACACGCCCACCGCCGGCACCGTGAAGAACAAGATGCTCACGCTCGACCCCGCCTTCGACGAACGGAACTACGGATGTCGCCGCTTCCGCGACTTCCTCGCCCGCCTCCCCCACCGCGTCCGCACCGTCGGCCAGTCCGGCGCCGACATCACCATCCAACTCACCGAGGCCCCCACCCCCACCAGCCCTGCCCGAGCGTGACGTGAGCCGCCGGAAGATCCAGAAGTGATTTCTGCTCCGCCTTCCGGACGCGGCCGTGCCTGTTCACACAACTCCGGTAACCCCTTCTGCTCCATAAGGAGGCAGCGAGGTGACGACAGTCGACCGTGAGGCCGTTCTCGACCGCACCGACCTCGCCGCCCTCGCCACCGAGATCTGCGGCGAGCCGCAGGGCCTGGGCCGCAGTGCACGCTGGCACTGCCCGAACCCTGCCCATCCCGATGAACACCCCTCCATGGGCATCTACCAGGGATTCCAGGGCCGTTGGCGGTGGAAATGCCACGCCTGTGGAGAAGGCGGCACCGCCGTCGACCTACTTACCTCGGGCGCCGGCATGACTGTGCGCGAGGCGCTCCTGGACCTCGCTGACCGGGCCGGTATCATCCCCCGCCAGCCGCCCATCAGATCACCCATGCGGCCAGCAATCCCACCTGCGCCCACGCCGCTCGTCCCACCGCCGCCTCCCGCCCGGCCGAGCCCCGCGGTCAACGAGCTGGTCAGCGCCGCGGCCGATCTCCTCTGGCAACCGGTCGCCGCCGGCGCGCGCCGCTACCTGCACGGACGCGGCTTCGCCGACGAGCTCCTCATCGCCAACCGAATCGGCTTCGACCCCGGGCCCCGCCAGCTCCCCCGCCCTAACGGGCTGCCCCACGCAGGGCCCGGCATCGTCTTCCCGGTCCTCCACCCAGAAGACCACCGGCCGGTCTACTACCAGATCCGCTACCTGCGTCCTGGTCAGCGCCGCTATGACCAGCCCTCCCAGGGCCTCGCCCCCAACCCGAAACTCGCCCACCTGTTCACCGCCGGCCCGGCCGTGCCAGGGATGACGATCGTCTGCGAAGGATTCCCCGACGCTCTCACCGCCGCCCACTGCGGATTCGCCACCGTCGCACTCCTCGGCACCGCCCACGCGAGCGCCACAGGCGCCCCCTCCCTCGTGAGCCGTCTCATCGAGGAACGCCCCGAGTCCGCGTTCGTCGTCTGCTTCGACGACGACACGACCCTGAACCCGGACAAGCTGCCCGCCGGGCAGAACGCCGCCATCCACCTCGCCGACGCACTCGCGCACCACGGGCAGATCGTTCTCAACATCCAGACCCCCGCCGGGATCAAGGACCTCAACGCCTGGTGGCAGCAGAACCCCGACGCCGTCCGCGCCGCCTTCCGCAGCTTTCCCGCGCTTCTCGGACGGCCGGCCCTCGCCCCTCAGGGAGCCGGGCCCCGGCCTGCCAGGCCGTCGCTGGACTATCCAGACGCGCCGGAGAGCGTTGGGAAGGCCTCGCATCGCGCCGGCTCCCCCGACACGATCAGCCCATCGCTCGCGAATCCGACCGTCTGACCAGGGCCTATGGCGTCGACGTAATGTTCGCCGCCCCCGATGATCGCACCCGCCGCGTTGAAGCAGGCGATGCTGACATACACCTGGTGCACCGGCTGCTGGTAGTGGCTCACCACCTCACCCAGCACCTTCGCCGAATGGCTCGCGACGCTGCCCTGGAGATGTACACCGACCGCGGCGAAGGTGGAGTTCGGATGCGTGTCCTTCTCCGCCAGGTTCTCCAACGGGTTCACCGTCGCCACGACCTTGCCGATCTGCGACCCCGCGGGAACCTCGACCTGCGTGCCCACGACCATGCGGGTACCGGTACGCATGATCGGCGCGGACGTGCTCGACTGCCCGATCACCGAACCCGCCGGATCGTAGACAGCGAACGACGCCGTCAGCGCCGTGACCATCGGCGTTCCATTGGTGACCACGGTCGCCGCCCAGACGTAGTCCGGCAGACCCATGCTGGCGTCCGACCGCGAGACCCCGAACCCGGTCTCCCCGGAGACGAGCTTGCCGCTCGACGCCGCCGCCGTCGACCCCGCACCGCCCTCCGCCTGGCCCGGCGGCAGACTGGCCGCGCCGCCGCTGCCACTGCCGCAACCGCCGATCAGTGCCGCCACCACCACGCACACCATTGGCATGGTCCAACCCCTGCGCATCGCCACGCTCCCCCCAGCGTTGATCGAGGCCAGATCCTCGCACAGGCATCGATGACCCTCTTCGCCTGGTCATGATCGTCGACGGCAATCCACCGAGACCCGGCTCGAGAACCCTGTACGCATCTCCGTGCGCTCTTGCGGGCCTCGTAGTGAATCAACATTCTGAACAAAGACATCGAGGCGTCGAAGAGCGCGAACTGCCGCCGGGGAGGCTCGCCTGCAAAGCGGGCCCCACGCGTGGATGACATGCTGTGTCGGCTCTGTTCGAGGTTCCGCTGCAGGCGCGGGCGTGGGCGGAAGGGGTCTCGGCGGTGGCGGTGGCGAGGTGGTCGGGCCGGGAGACGCGAGCGCTGCGTGAGGCGCGGCGGATGAGTGTCCGCGCCTTCGCCGCGCATCTCGGGGTGGCTGCCGCGTCGGTGTCGAACTGGGAGCGGCGAGGCCTCAGGATTCGGCTGCGGGACGAGACCCAGGAGATCCTCGATCGGGATCTCGGCCTGGCGGATACGCAGACCCGTGCGCGGTTCGATGCCGCCCTGGCCGGCTCGCTCGTCGGCAGTGCTGACGCGCCGACGCCCGTCTTCGGCCTCGCCCTGGCTCTGTCGGATTCCTCGGGCGTCGCGGAGCCGGACCACGCCACGCCTGGCGATCTCAGCATCGCCGGGAAAGTCGAGGTGACGCCGACGCCACCAGACCTGGGTGGTGAAGAGAGCGTCGCCGAGGTGCTGGGGCGGATGCATCGTCGAGGCCGCAGCGTGGATCCGGATGTCGTCCGGCAGTTGCGCGATGACGTTCTCGGCGTCGTCTCGCGGTATGAGGAGCTGGACCACGCCGACTTCGTTTCCGAGCTGCGCAGTCAGCGGGCCTGGCTCGAGGCGCTCATCGAGGAGTGTGGTCGGCCGGCGCAGCGCAGGGATCTGACTGGCATTGCGTGCGCGGCGTCCGGCGTGCTCGGCTACGTGGCGGTCGGGCGGGGCCGGTTCGCGCTGGCCAGGGCATACAGTGCGGAGGCGTTCCAACTCGGCGAGTTCGCCGAACGGCCGGACCTGATGGCGTGGGCTCGCGGCCTCCAGAGCTTCTGCGCCTATTACCAACAGGACTACACCGCGGCGGCGGAGCTGGCCTTCGATGGCCTGCGCCACGCCGTGGGCGGACCGCAGGTCGTGCGGCTCGCCGTCAACGGGGCGGCCCGGGCGATCGGCAGGCTTGGGGACGCCCAAGGAGTGCATCGCCTGGTCGGACAGGCACAGGACATGCTCACCGGCCAGGAGGTGCCGCCGGGGATCGTCTCCAGCATCAGCTTCGGCTGTTACAGCGAGGCGCAGGTGGCGAGCAACGCGGCCACCGCCTACCTGTCGCTGGGAATGCCGGAGAAGGTACGGCACCATCTTGATGTGGCCCTGCCCGACATCAGCGCCTCCGGTTCGCCGTGGAGCCGCGCGCTGGTCACGATCGATCTGGCTACGGCGGTGGCACAGTCCCGCGAGGCTGATCTCGACCAGGCCTGCGGGCTCGTGCTGACCGCGCTGGAGACCGCGAGGGGACGGCCGGTCGTCTCGATCCAGCAGCGCGCCGCCGAGTTCGTCGAGGTCGCCGCGCAACGGTGGGAACACGCCAGTGAGCTGGACGTCATCAGGGACGCGTTGGCCCACGCGGGGGCAGGGGCGGCGGGTGTCTGATCGCGCCGACCTTCCCGTCGCGGGAGGCGACACCGGCAGTAGTCCGGCTGACGGGTTCTGGCTGCTGGACCGCCTGCATAACCACTGGGCCCGCCCCGGCGAAGACCGTACCTGGCAGTGGTATCTGACCTTCGAGGACAGTCCGGACCTCCACAACCTCACCGCGCGCTGCCAGGACGCGGTCACCTGCGGCTTCTACGACCTGGTCTCGCCCGACGTCCTGCACCTGACTCTCGGCCGGGTCGCGACAGCCAGGGAGATCAGCGGCGAGCAGCTCAGCGCGGTCGCCGCGACGGCCGGCCGGGCCTGTGCCGCCCTGAGCCCGTTCGAGATCGCGGTCGGCGCTCTGGGCGGGACCGCGGGTGCTCTCGGGTTCGCGGTCGCGCCGTCCCGGCCACTCCGCCAGCTTCACGAGACGCTCCGCGCGGCCACCCGGGCGGCCCTGCCCGAGCTCCTCCCGATGAGCCGCCCATTCGTGCCGCACGTGACCATCGCCTACTGCAACACCGACGACGTCCCGGCGGCCCACGCCCACGCCATCGTGAAACGCCTGCGCGATCTTCCGCCCGCCGCGGCGACCGTCACTGCGGCCGTGCTCGTGGACCTGGAGCGGCGCGAACGCGCCTATGTCTGGCGCCCCGTCGCCAGAATCCCGCTGACGGCCTGAGGTCGCGCCCGCGCGACGTCCCTCGCGAGCGGCCGATCCGGCGTAGGCGGGCCTTCCTCCGGGCGGGTCGAAGACGAGGACAAGACCGGTACGCGGCCCGCTACCCACCGGCGGTCACCCACGGAAAGATCTCATTTACATCCGGCAGGCGCGTAGGGCGTACTCCGTGACGGTTGTCTCTCGTTACGCCCGGGCCTGCCCTGTCCGAAGGGAGCTCTCATGTCCACCACGACGTCGCCCTCGCTGCCCGCCATCGCGCCCCCCGCCACGGCGGGTGGGAGCGAGGACTTCCGCCTCGACGTACGGATCGTCGAGCGCGGGCCGGTCGCGTCGGTGCTGCTGGGTGACACCGACGACGGCTGCGACACGGTGCGCGGCAGCGACTGCTGACGTGTCATGCGGCCCGTCCCGGGATCAACCCGGGACGGGCCCGCCGTACAGGTGGTGCCGGGCGAGACGACGGGAAGGTGGTGACGGTCCGGTGGACAGGCACGGCTGGTACCGGCCGGTCGACGCGGCGCTGCTGCGCGCGAGCGTGGGCATCAACCCTGACGAAATCCCGAGCTGGCCCGATGGCGACGACATCCGCAGCGGCCCCGACGCAGATGCCTGGCGGGCGTGGATAGGCGAGGTCTGGGCGATCGGCACGGTGGCCGATGCGGTGGCGGTGGCGAGCCCGATGCTGGCGGACCGGGTGGCGGCGGTGCGGGCCGGCGAGGTCGTCGAGGTGACGCGGTTGCGGCGGATCGCGGTGTCGCTCGCCGGTTACCTCGTTCGGGTAGGCGGACGGGCGACGCCCTTCGGCCTGTTCGCGGGAGTCGCACCGCTGCGTTTCGGCACGCCCACCCGATGCCTGGGGTTGGAGCCGGTCGAGGGGCATCAGCCAGCGGTGCGAGCCGATGCCGCATGGCTGGCGGCGGTGATCACCTCGTTGGAGTCCGCGTCCAGCCTCCTGGACCGGTTGACGGTGGTGGCCAACGATCTCGCCGAGGTGCGGGGCGACCGGATCGTCGTGTCCGGGCCGGCGCCCGCGGAGGCACTCTCGGCGTCACCCACGAAAGCCTCTGACAGCATTGCCTCAGGCCAACGCACCGTATCGCTTCGCTTCACGGCGCCGGTGCGGCTCGCGCTGCAGGCCACGCGGTCCCCCGTTACGGTCGCCGACCTGGTCAGGGTGCTCGCCGCAGACTTCCCCGAGGCGGGGACGGCCGAGGCGCGTGCGCTGGTCGAGACGTTGGTGAGGGCCGGCGCGCTGATCACCAGTCTGCGTCCGTCGTTGACCACGGTCGACGGACTCGGCCACGTGATCGCCGACTTGGCGGCGCCGCGGGCAGGTGACATGCCAGGGCCGGAGACCGCTCAGGTAGCTGGCGAATTGACGGCCATCCACCGCGCGCTGGCACCTCGGCTCCTTGCGGCGGAACGCTCCGAGAGGGCCGGTCTGACGGATCGGATGCGCGCGCTCGCCGACGTCGACGGTTCGCTGCTCGCGGTGGACCTGCGGCTCGGGGATGACGTCATCCTGCCGAGCGGCATCGCTGCGGAGGCGGCATCGGCGGCGAGTGCGCTGGTCCGGCTCAGTCCGCATCCCGAGGGCCCACCGGCCTTGCGGGACTACCACCGCCGTTTCCTGGAACGGTTCGGGCCAGGGGCGGTCGTGCCGGTCTCCCAGCTCGTCTCGCTGACCACGGGACTGGGGTATCCCGATCGAGATCTTTCGGCGGGCCACGGACGTCAGACGGCGCGCGGCGCGCGGGACGAGTGGCTGCTGGCCCTGGTCCAGCAGGCGGGCTTGGATGACGTGCGCGAGGTGGTGCTGGATGACAGCACGATCGACCGGCACGCACCCAGGACGCCCGCCCCGATGTACACGGGCGGTCACCTCTCCGCACCACGCCTGCCATCACATCTGGATCTGTGCGTGCAGGTGCTGGCGACCTCGGCCACCGCGATGGAGGACGGGGACTTCCGGCTTCGGGTGACCGGGATCGGCCAGTCCGCGGTGGCGACCAGCGGCCGGTTCCTCCCGCTGCTCTCCGGCGCCGACCGTGCTCGACTCGTCGAGGCGTACGTCTCGTTGCCTGGGGCGGTGCGCGGCGCGCTGCCGGCGCAGGTGTCGTTTCCACCGTGCCGGGCCCGGGCCGGCAATGTTCTGGCTGTCCCCCGGGTCCTGCCCGTGACCATCAGCGTCGGTGAACATCCGGGCCACGCGTCCGGCGACCTACATCTTGACGATCTTGGCGTCACGGCGGACCTGAACCGGATGTATCTGCTGTCGCTGTCACGGCGGCGGGTGGTGGAACCCATGCTCGTGTGCGCCGCCGCGCGCCAGGCCGTGCCGCCGCTGGCTCTGCTTCTAGTGGATGTCGCCCGCGCCACGTCGGCCGCCGTGGGCCTGTTCGACTGGGCCGCCGCCGGTCTGCCTTTCCTGCCCAGGCTGCGTTACCGACGCACCATCCTCGCCCCGGCCCGCTGGCGCGTACCGCGAGCGACGCTGCCCGACGCGAACGCGCCGCTCCCAGCCTGGATGGCCGCGGCCGACGAGCTACGCAAGCGGTTACGACTCCCCGAGGCGATCACCATCGGTACCGCGGATCGCCAGCTTCGGCTGCAGCTGGCGGAGTCGATGGACGTCGAACTCCTCCGCGCACACGTACGCGGTCTTGACCAGGAACATGCCAGGAAGGACGCGATGGTGACCCTGACCGAGGCGCCCGCCGACGCCGAGCTCGGCTGGTGCTCCGGGCGCGCCCACGAAGTGCTCATCCCGATGGCGAGCACGGCGACACCCGGACGCGCCCCCCAGATCCTGGACCGGTCAGGACCGCTACCGCTGGTCAACCAGCACGACGACGTACTGCCGGGCGCGCAGCTGCTCTACGCGAAGGTCTATGGCGATCCGGACGGATTCACCGCGATCCTGGTGGAGCACCTTTCCGCGCTGCTCGCGGAGTGGGACACCACGCCAGGATGCTGGTTCGTCCGCTACCAGGACCCGAGACCTCACCTGCGGATCCGCGTACGGACCACCGACTACGGTGGCGCCGCCGCCCGCACCGGCGCCTGGGTGGCAGAGCTACGCGGTCACGGCCTCGCCGACACGCTCACCTTGGACACCTACCGCCCCGAGCCGGCCCGTTACGGCCGCGGTGCTGCCTCGGCCGCCGCCGAGACGTTGTTCGCCGCCGACTCCGCCGCCGCAATCGGCGAACTCGCAGCCTCCACCACGATGGACACAGTCGCACAGCAGGCGATGACGGCGGCCAGCCTCGCGGATCTCGCCGGTGCGATCCTGGGCAGTCGAGCCGCCGGGATGGCCTGGCTGCTCGACCAGCGTGAGAGCGGCGGAGCTGGACCGGTGGATCGCGAGACGCGACGTCAGGCGCTCCGTCTCTCGGCCGCCTATCCCGATCTCGACGCCACCGCTCCCCCGGCATCGGCCCTCGCGGAACGCATGGCCGCGGTGGCGGCGGCCTGGCGGGCACGCCGAGACGCCGCGATCGCCTACGCCGATCTTCTGCGGGCCGACCAGGCGGGCGTCACGCCGGCCGGGGTGGTCGGATCGCTGCTGCATCTGCATCACAACCGGATCCACGGGCCCGGCGCGGAAGCCGAAGCCCGCACCCATCGGCTCGCCCGCGCGATCGCTCTCGCCGACGCCGCCGGGGCGCGACGATGATGCAGCCCGCCCCCTCCCAGCTCGACCTACCGCGCCTGCGCCCCGGCGACGCCGAGCGGGCGCGCACGCTCGCGGCGCGCATCGCGAACGAGCTCGCCACCCCGCCGACCTTCGGGAGCCTCGACCGCGCCCCGAGCGCCACACGATGGCATCACCAGTCCCTGTCCAAAGGCGCGCCCGGCATCGCGCTCCTCCACGCGCTGCACGCACACTCCGACCACCGCAGCGAGGTGGTGCATCGATGGTTGCGCCACGCGACTGGCAGCGATGGTCTCAGCGTCGGGCCGGGCGCTGGTCTGTGGTTCGGTGCCCCGGCTCTCGCCTTCGCCATCGCGATGACCTCGCCGGAGCGATATCCAGATGCGCTCGCGACCCTGGACGCTGCCGTCACCACGCTCACCGAGACCCGCCTCGCAGCGGCCCGGACACGCATCCGCGACGCGCGCCGGCCCCGACTCGCCGAGTTCGACGTCGTCCGCGGAATGTCCGGCCTCGGCGCGTACCTCCTGCGCCGTGACCCGGCGGCCCCGCTCCTCCGCGAGGTTCTGGCCTACCTGGTCACGCTGACCCGGCCACTGCGCGCCGCTCGCGACGCCGCCGGACCCGGCGCTCCGGGCTGGTGGAGCAGCGACCCGCCTCCCGGCAGGTCCACCGACAGCGGCGGTCACGCCAACCTTGGAATGGCCCACGGCATCGCCGGCCCGCTCGTCTTGCTCGCCCTGGCCGTCCGGGCGGGCGTGACCGTTCCCGGGCAGGCCGAGGCCATCGATCAGATCATCGACTGGCTCGACGCCTGGCGCCAGAACACGTCCGCCGCTCCATGGTGGCCCGAGCAGCTGACCGTCGCGGACCTGCGAGCCGGCCGACCCGCGCAGGCCAAGCCCGGCCGACCATCGTGGTGCTACGGCCTGCCCGGACTCGCCCGCGCCCAACAGCTCGCCGCCATTGCCCGTCGCGATCGCATCCGGCAGGTCATCGCGGAGGACATCCTGACCGCCTGTCTGCGCGACGCCACCCATCTCGCCCGGCTCACCGATCTGACCCTCTGCCATGGCTGGGCAGGCATGACGCTGACCGCCTGGATGGCCGCCGCCGACAGCGCCACCACCAGCGGGCTCGCCGCGCTGCTCCCCGACCTGACCCACGCGTTCCTCAACCACGCCTTTCGCGACCCCGCCGCGGACAGCGCCCACCCGGCGTCCGACACCTCGCCCCCTGGGCTCATCGATGGCCGCGCCGGCATCGCGCTCGTCGCCCACACCTTCGCCGAGTCCGCCAGCGACCAGCTCCCCGCCTGGCCCTCCTGCCTGCTGCTCATCTGACCCGCCGACGACAGGACACCCCCATGACCACACCCCCGATCAGCAGCTGGCGTCAGCTCAACCTCTCCTGCACCGACTGGCAGGCCGCCGAACGGATGGCCTCGACGCACCTGCGGCCCCTGCTCGCCGACGCCGAACACGCCGGAACCGTCGACGCCTGGTGGTTCGTGCGCAAGGGTGACGTCTGGCGGCTCAGGCTCCGCCCCGCCCTCGGGACGACGGCCAGTCAGCTCGCCGAAACCCTCCTCGGCGCCGGCGCCGTCCAGTCGTGGACCGAAGTCCGCTACGAGCCCGAAACCCACGCGTTCGGCGGCGCCGTCGGCATGAACCTCGCGCACGACCTGTTCAGCGCCGACAGCCGACACCTGCTCGACCACCTCGCCGGCGCCGGCCCGCGGCTTCGTCGCGAGCTGCCCATCGTGCTCGCCAGCAGGCTCCTGCGCGCCGCTGGCCTTGACCAGTACGAGCAGGCTGACTGCTGGACCCACCTCGCCGCCCACCGCACACCGACCACCGCCGCCACCGAACCGAGCCGGCAGACACTCCTGGAGCTCCGCAGCCTCCTCACCGCCGGCGCCGACAGCCCCACAAGCCCCCTGAGCTCCACCCCGGGTTGGCCCGTCGCCTTCGAGCACCTGGGCCGCAGCCTCGCCGCGCTCGCCGCCGCCGGGTCGCTGACCCGTGGCCTTCGCGCCGTCCTCACCCACCACCTCCTGTTCTTGTTCAACCGGCACGGCGTCAGCGCCGCCGATCAACACACCCTCGCCGCCGCCGCCAGCTCGCTCGTCTTCGGCCCAGCCGACACCGTCGCCAGCAGGTCCGAGACCGTCGACCCGAGCACAGGCAAGCTCGAGGACTTCACCGACGACGGCGGTAGCGTTCGCACCGCCGAGTCCGCCGACGGCGAGGAGCCGCGGGCGACGACCCTCCGCAACGCCCTCACCGACTACATCGCGAGCTTCCAGACGTTCCGTACGCCTCAGATCGAAGCGGCGTTTCGGACCGTGCCGCGCCACCGGTTCCTCCCAGGCATCGACCTGGACGTCGCCTACGGACGCAAGCCGATCGTCACCCGGCGCGCCGCGGACGGCACCTCCCTGTCCTCCGCCTCCAGTCCGAAACTCGTCGCGACGATGCTCGAACAGCTCACCCCCCAGCACGGCGACCGCGTCCTGGAGATCGGCACCGCGACCGGCATCAACGCCGCCCTGCTCGCCGAACTCGTCGGCGACACCGGCGAGGTCGTCACGATCGAACTCGACGACGACCTCGCCGCCAGCGCGGCCGACCATCTACGCGCCTCCGGCTATCCGGAGGTCACCGTCGTCTGCGGCGACGGCGGCCTTGGCCACCCCGATCGGGCCACCTATGACGGACTGATCGTCACCGCGGAGGCGACCGACATCACCCCAGCCTGGTGGGATCAGCTACGCCTGGGCGGGCGCGCCGTCATCCCACTGCGGCTCCACGGCAGCGGCCTGGCCCGCGCCATCGCCTTCAAATACCAGGCCCCCGGCCACATGACCAGCACCTCCGCTGTCGTCTGCGGCTTCGTCCCTATGCGCGGCGGCACCGAACACCACTCCGGCCACGTCCGCCTCGCCGACGACGTCATCCTCAAGATCGACGCGACCGAGACGGAGGATCACCCCGCGCTCACCGAGGCGCTCCACCACCCGCGGCGGCGACAGTGGACCGGCATCCACGTCCGTCACGACGAACCCGCCGAACACCTCGACCTCTGGCTCGCCACCGCCACCGACCGCCCCTTCGGCCGGCTGTCCGTCAGCACGGCCGCGCGCGCCGCCGGCCTCGCCGACCCCGCGCTGCGCTGGGGCGGAGCCGCCCTCCACAACGGCGACAGCCTCGCCTACCTCACCGCCCGCGAACCAAACGATGACGCTCTCGAACTCGGCATCACCGCCCACGGCCCGAACAGCGACAAGCTCACCGCCCACCTCGCCGAACTGCTCGACATCTGGGCAGGACAACGGCCCAGCCAGCCCACGATCGCCGCGTACCGTGACACCACGCTGGCGCCCGCGGACAGCGGCGCGACGCACATCCGGCGTCCCCACACGCTGTTCACGATCAACTGGTGAGCAGCATGACCGCCATCCACAACAGCAACATCCTGTGCGAGACCACCGCGCCGGCCTCTCAGCCCGACCATCCTCCGGATCACCGCCACCGTCCCGAGCCACCGGCCAAACGGCAGCGAGAGGCGGTTCTCCGTATCCTCTCGCAGCGCTTTCCCTTGCTTCCACGGCCGAAGCCCCCGTGCGGATCCCTCACCGCACGCCTCGACCGACTACGCCAGAAAGCAGCCGCCGCCGGCGAGCAGGACGACAACGCCCTCCTCCACGCCGCCGAAGCGCTCAACCTCGCCGCGCTCATCGCCAGCGACTGCGCCATGCCGACCCTCGCCCGCGACCTGTGCTGGCGACAGATCTACCTCTTCGCCACCGGCCCCGGACCCTACGAACCGGCGACCGCGAAACTCGCCCTGCAACCCCTCATCAACCTCGCCCGCCTCCACGCCCGCGACGGCAGCCCCAACACCGCCTACCACCTGCACGAGGCACTCCTGCGCGCCGCCCGCTCCCGCGGCGACCTCCACATCGACGGCCACCTCGTCCCCCTCAGCACCCTCATCGCCGACAGCGACGACCACGCCGCGCTCGTCCAATGGCTGTGGACCGTTCTGCTCTCCAGCGGCCTGCACGCCCTCTGCGCTGCCGGCCGCTGGTCCGACGCCCACCAGCACGCGGCACACCACAACGGCATCGGTCAGCGACTCCTCGACGGCCGCCAAATCGCCATCATCGACCACGCCATCACAGGCCGGCACGCCGACGCCGAAGACCTGCTCGACGGCAGCGAGACCGCGGAGGAATGGGAGCATGGAATCGCCACGTCGATACGCGTTCTCACCCGCATCCTCGCCGGCCACAACGTCGAGCGCCTCGCCGCGACGATGACCGCCGCCTACCTCGCGCTCAACCCCGACCCCCGAACTACCACCTTCCGCCTCCGACTGGGACTGACCGTCGCGGACCTCGTCCACACCTCCCACCAGACCCCACCGCCCATCGCCCTCGAAGAGCAGCTTCTCGACGACGCCTGTCACGACGCCTATCTGGCCCGCGATCTCCTCGCCGCCCAGTCTCACGTCTCGCTTCCCACCGCCGTCCGCCGCCAGGCTCACGACGCCGTCCACCGGGCCAGCCTCGGAACACCCCTGCCAGCCGCCGACCTTGCCACGCTGATGAAAGCCGTACGCCGAAGCGAAACCGCCCTCGCCACCCAGCTTCAGCGTCCCTGACAACCTCTTCGAGTCGCCAGCCTGATTCTGGGGACCGATACGGGAGAATGGCGAGATGGCGCTTCACCAGGTGGCGGGCTGCGACGACCTCGCGACGTGCCCCGGCGTTTTCGTCGAGGGAGACGATGTTGTCGTGCAGGGCTACCAGATCAGCACCGACACCCGCGCGCAGCTCACCCTCGCGGCCAACGAGACCGCCGTGCGGCTCCCCCGCCAGCTCATCCTCGACGCGGCCGCCCGCCTGAGCGAGGGCGTATGACACCCGCCGAGCTCATGGCGCTCTACGGCAGCTTCACCGCCGAAGCGATCCGCCTCGAATCCCGCCAGTACTACGAGGTGCCCGGCGACACCGACCGCCAGCGCGCCTACCGCGAGGGACACCCCCTGCCGGACCGTCCCGCGAAGACCGCGACCGTCCAGATCATCCGCGACGCCGTCGCCGCCGGAAAGACCTTCGGCCGCGTCCACATCGTCGACGAGCCGTTGAGCGACTACGTCCGCTACGAACTCGACGCCGCCTACCCCGAGAACGTCGCCGCCGGCGAACAGGTCTGGATCGTCGACCGCGCCAGCCACCCCGACCTGGCACCGGTCCAGCGGGACTTCGTCCTGTTCGACCGCGGAACCGACCACGCCAGCGTCATCTGGTACGACTACACCCCTGACGGCACCCTCACCGGCTACACCCCCGGCACCCCGACCGACCTGGCCGCCTGCACCGAACTGCTCGGCCTCGCCCGCACCCACGCCCTGCCCCTGGCCGACTACATGACCACCCGATTCAGGACATCCCACTGATCCACGCATGACCGGTTTCGGCACCCCCGCCCTGCGCGAACGTCTCGGACGCTCGCTCGGCCGCCTACGCGCCGCAACCGGACTGTCCCAACCCCAGCTCGCCCGCCAGCTCGGCTGGTCACAGCCCAAGATCAGCCGCGTCGAAGCCGGGAAACAGCGCGTCACCCTCACCGACGTCGACCAGTGGTGCCAGGCCACCGGCGCCACCGAGGCGCAACGCGACGAGCTGCGCACCCTCGCCGAAGAAGCCCTCCTCGGCCCCACCTCCTGGGAAGCCGCCGGCGACCCCGCCGCCCTGCGCCACAGCACCGCCGAGGTCGAAGCCAAAGCCGGCCTCATCCGCGGCTACCAGCCCGCCATCCTCCCCGGCCTGCTCCAGACCGCCAGCTACGCCCGCCACGTCCTGTCCGCCGGACCCGACGGCCCACCCCCCGACCTCGCCGAACGCGTCCTCGCCCGCCTCGAACGCCAACGCATCCTCTACGACACCACCAAACGCCTCGAATTCGTCATCCCCGAAGCCGTCCTCCGCTGGCCCTTCGGCCCACCCGCCGAACACACCGAACAACTCGCCCGCCTCGGCGAAATCCTCCACCGCCCCAACGTCGACCTGCGCATCCTGCCGCTGAGCGCCGCACCCGTCTGGCGCACCAGCGGCTTCGTCCTGTTCGAAGACCTCCCCGACACCGACCCCTTCGTCCACCTCGAACTCCTCACCCGACCCATCACCATCGACGACCCCACCCAGGTCGACACCTACCGCCGCGCGTTCCTTCAACTCCAGAAGGCATCAGCGTCCGACAGGCAAACCGAGAGTCTGATCACTGGGGCGAGCGCGGGCAGACTATGACCCGACCGCCGCGATCGCGACTCCGGCGATCGCCGCCAAAGCAATACACAAAGTGAGCGCCGCACGGCCGCCAGCGCGCACGGCGGTCGAGAATGAGGCGCCGTCGGCGCGGTGCAGAATTCCCGCGAGCAGCCCGGCGATGAAGCACAGCGAGGTCGCCAAGAGCGACACGAGCACCGCAAGAATCATGGTGGGCATCTTCACCCAGCCCCCCTTCTCCAAGATCTCCTCGCTGGGGAGGGTGCGACTCAGTCCCACCCTCTCGTCGCATCCCCTGCACCCTCGCCGGTGACAGCACTCCGTCCGTCCGCAGCGCTACGGCGAGCAGTCGGCCAGGCGATCAGCTCGGCTTGACGCAGTACCGAATCGTCACCCAAACGGCTCAACGATGATGCCTCCCGTCGTTCTTGGCGACCGTGTGCCTCTTGGAGAGGTCGGCTGGCCCGTACCGAATGGATCTACCACTGTTCCCGTCGCGGAAGGCGGCTTCGGCGTCACAGTGCGAGTTGCCCTGTTTGTGCCGGATGACCTCGGCTGCGCCAGGGGCGACGTCACTGACGGCGGGGGTGTCGAGGTCGACGGCCGAGGCGGCAAAGTCGGCGGCGAGGGTGGCGACGACGTCGACGACGGCGAGGACGACGCAGGCAACGACGACGGCGAGGACGAGAACGAGGACGACCGCAGCGGAGACGGCGACGGATGACCCTCTGGCGATGCACCCCTCGGGAGAAGGAACACGCCAGCGAGACCGCTCGACGCCAGCGTCATGGCGGCGAGGCTTGGCGCCACGTAGCGCCACCAGTTAGATCTACGCACGTCGGCGCTAGCGTCCCCGCCAGAGCGATCTCGAAGTAAGTCGCCGGCGTGGGCCGCCTCAAGCTTGCCGGTGGCCGGCACCGCCACTCCCCACACCTTCTCCGGCAGGTGCAACGGCATCCCGGTCGCGGCAAGCCAGTCGGGGCCGTGCACCGAGACGGACGCGACGGCGAGGTCACAGGCGAAGGCTTCGGCGTCAGGATGGCGATCTCCGGGAGTCTTGCAGAGCGCGCGCATCACGACGGCAGCGAGCGGCTCAGCCACATCCGGTGGTGGTGGCGGCATGGTGGACAGCGTCTGCTGCCACATCAGCGGTACCGACTCCGCACGCTCGAACGGCGGCTGGCCGGCCAGCAGGTGGTACAGGAGTACTCCAAGCGCGTACAGATCGGTAGCCGGCCCGAGGCGCCCTCCGATGATCTGCTCGGGCGCCATGTACATCGGGGTGCCGAGCTGCCCAGTTCCCGTGACGCCGCTACCCGAGAAGATGCGCGCGATCCCGAAGTCGGCGACCTTCGGACAGCCGGCCGCATCGAAGATCACATTGTCCATCTTGATGTCCCGGTGCAGCACGCCCTGGGCGTGTGCGTGCGACAGCGCCGCCGCAACCGCAAGTCCCGCCGCGCAGGCCTGCGGCTGCGTCAAGGTCCGCCGGCGCCGGGTCAGGGTGCCGCCGGTCAGGAGCTCCATCACGATCAGCCCGAGACCGTCGGTCTCCTGGTAGTCGAAGACCCGCACGATGTGCGGATGGTCGAAGCCCGCAAGGATCCGGGCCTCCTCAGCGAACCCCGAGACCGCAGTCGACTCGCTGGCGACCATCTTGATCGCGACGTCACGCTTGAGCTTGCGGTGCCGGGCGGTGATGACCATTCCGTAGGCCCCAGCACCCATCGGATGGCCGAGCGTGTAGCCCGGCAGCGCCGCGGCCACCCGTTCCTGCTCGTCGAGCAGCTCCGCCGGCTTGCGCCACCCCCGCGCCACCCTGCCCCCTCATACTGGCCCGCGCCTCACCGATCGCCTGAGGTGGAGCATGTCACACAGGAGCACACAAGTGGTCACGCAGGGGGACGCCCGCGTGACACATGGGAGGATCGGGCTCTGAGCCTGACACGGGCACTTTGTCGGTGATGTCCACCAAAGCGCGGCGGGGCTTCTTTCTCTCCTACACCTCGGCGAAGCGGTTCCCAGGCGTCGGACCGAGCCCCGGCTGCGAGGACGCAGGCGGGGGAAGTGATCACGGCAGCCAGAGCGCGCGCTAGACCTGTTTTCCGCACGTGCGTGCGGTGGGACAGCTGCTTGATCTCTTGACTGGATCGCGTCGGGCTGATCGCGATCTGTAGTGACGGCTCTGGAACGGTTCGGGGCTGTGTCGGTCATCGCGGGTTACGGGCCGCCGAGCGTCGAGAAGCCGCTCGGCGCGCTCCCTGTCGTGCGTGACTACCTGGCCCGCCTCGATCTGGCGGGCACGATCGACCGGCTCGCTCCGATGCGCGAGGACGTCGGCCGGGTCAGCCACGGGCAGGTCATCGCCGCGCTGGTTGGCAACCGGCTGACGTCGCCGACCCCGCTGTCGCACGTCGTGGCGTGGGCGCGGGAGTGGGCGGTCGAGGAGATGTTCGACCTCCCCCCGGACGCGCTCAACGACGACAGGGTCGGCCGGGCGCTCGACGCGCTCGCCCCGGTCTGCGAGCAGGTCGTCGGTTCGGTCGGCGCGGCGGCGATCGCCGCGTTCGGCCTCGACGTGTCCCGGATGCACTGGGACATGACCTCGATCTCGCTCTACGGCGACTATTCCGAGATCGACGGCGACTACGCCGCCCCGAAGTACGGGCACCCGAAGGACCGCCGGCCCGACCTCAAGCAGGTCCAGGCGGGCCTGGCGACCAGCGGCGACGGCGGGGTCCCGCTGGTCCACCGGGCCTACGACGGCGGCGCCGGCGAGGTCTCCCAGGTGACCGGCGCGCTGCGCGCCCTCGTCGAGCTCGCCGGCCCACGGCCGTTCCTGCTGGTCGGGGACACGAAGCTCGTCTCCTACGGGAACCTGGCCGCGCTGACCTCCACGCCCGGGGTCACGTTCCTCGCGCCGGCCCCGAAGACGGTCGTGCCCGCCGACGTCCTCGCTGCCCAGGACTGGGCCACCGCCACGATCATCGAGTTCGTCGCGGCCCGGGACCGGGACAGGCCGGTCCACGAGCGGGCCAGCTACCGTGCCCGCGAGGGCGTGACCGTACTGCGCGGGCCGCGGAAGAAGGACCCGCCGGTCACCGTGCGCACGGTGTTCATCTGGTCGTCGGCGAACAACCAGGCCGCGAAGAAGGCCCGCGCCCTGAAGCTGGACCGCGCCCGCGAGGCCCTCGACACCCTCACCCGCGCCGCGGGCAGCCACCATCTCTACCGCACCGAGGCCCAGGTGAAGGCCCGCCTGGCGTTCCTTGCGACGAAACACCGGGTCTCCCGCTACCTGACCGCCACGACCAGCGTCGACCCGGACACCGGGAAACCCGCCCTGGCCTGGCAGTTCAACCAGGCCGTCCTGGACGCCGAGGCCGCCACCGACGGCTGGTACGCCCTGCTGACCAACCTGGACGACAGCGTCGGCCCCGCCGAGGTCCTCGCTCGCTACAAGGGCCAAGAGGTCTCCGAACGCCGCTACGGCGCGTTCAAGGGCCCGCTCGCGGTCGCGCCGATGTACCTGCGCTCCAACCAGCGCATCCACGCCCTCATCCACGTGATCTGCCTGGCCCTGCACGTCTTCTCGCTCATCGAGCGCCAGGCCCGCCTCGGCGCGGGCCCCGACGGGAAGATCCCCGGCCTCTACGCCGGTCGTCCCGCCCGCCCCACCGGGGCACTCATCCTCGCCACCCTCAACAGGCTGCGCCTCGTGCCCGCGCAGGGCGACCGACCCGCCTACATCCCCCGCCCACCACACCTGCACCAGCACCTCCTCGACATCCTCGGCGTCGACCCAACCCGACCACCTTGATCGACAATCGGGCCGGTCAACGCATCGAAACCCCATGTGCGAAAGACGGGACTAGAGCGCTCCCGGCGGCTGACCTGCATGCATGGCGGTGTTGGTGTCCGCGAGGGCCCATTCGTCGTCGGTGATGTGGTGATCGACGAGGGCGCTGTGGGGGCCGATGCGCCAGAGGGCGGTGAAGGGTGGGAGGTCGCCGAGAATGGCGGCTTCGGTGCTGGTCAGGCCCATGGTGGCGAGGAGGTGGCCGACCTGTTCGGGGTTCTGGTGGAGGAAGACCCGGACGGAGGTGGTGTTGAGAAGGCCTTCGGCGATGCTGGCGGTGGCGCTTCCAATGTCGACCTGGGACTGCAGGTCGGCGATGGCGTGGGTGATCAGGATGTTCGCGGCGCCCCACTGGCGTCCAAGGCGCCACTGGTCCTGGAGGAATCTGACGATGGCGAGGTCGTCGAGGGCGATCCACGCCTCGTCGAGGATCGTGACCTTGTGCTGGTGGGTCTGGCCGTACATGACGGCCTGGAGCCAGCCGGCGGCGGCGGTGAGGACGAGGCGCAGTGCTCGGCGGTGGGTGAGCAGGGCGGACAGGTCGAGGATCAGGCCGGGGGCGTCGTCCCAGAGGCCGGGGGTTGTGGGGCCGTCGCAGATGCCGCGCAGGTCCTGCTCGAGCATGGTGGCGCAGGCGTCGAGCAGAGGGCGGCGGCGGTCGAGGAGTTCGGCGTGGGTGGTGTCGAGGTCGGCGGCGAGCGTCTGGTTCGGGTGGGCGAGGAGCCGGCGAACGTCCAGGAGGGTCGGGGTGGCCGTCTGCCGGTTGGTGAGGTGGCGGGCGACGGCGGTGAGCAGGCGTTGTTCGCTGACGGGCAGGTCGGCCTGGCCAAGGGCGACGGTGAGCAGGGCTGTGAGCACGGCGGCCCGGCGAGCGGTCTGATCGTCGAGCCCGGAGTCGGCGGGGGTTGCCAAGGGGATGCCGGGTCCGACGTCGAGCGGGTTGACGCGCAGGTCGCCGCCGGGGCGTAGGCGCAGGGTCGCGAAGCCCAGGCGATCACCGAGGAGGGTCCACTCACCCTTGGGGTCGATGACGGCGGTGAACCGGGGCCGGCCGCGCAGGGCGGACAGCGCGGCGGCGCGGTGGACGTAGGACTTGACGATCGCGGACTTGCCGTAGGCGCCGGCGCCGGAGACGACCATGTTCGGGCCCTGGATCAGCCCGGCTTCGTAGGCGTCGATGATGTCGAAGTGGAAGGCGCCGCCGGCAAGGCGGTTCGCGCCGAGGAAGACACCGTGTTCTCCGAGGCCGGCCTCGATCGACCAGGGGTTCGCCACACACAGGTGTGCGGTGGTGGCGACGTTCCAGGGCAACGTCAGGCGCCCGCCGCCTCGCCACCCGCGGCGCCCGCGTCCTCGGTTGCCTCGGGCGGGAATGTCAGGCATCAGGGGGCTCCGGTGGCGGACTGGCGGGGCACGAGGCCGAACGGGAGGGTCGCGGCCCAGGCACGGTGGTGACGGCCGTGCAGGGGGCGCAGGTCGACGATGCCGCAGCGGGCGGCCAGGTCAACGATCGCGGCGCAGGCGTCGTCGAGCTCGTCGCGGCTGGGCGCGGCCACGTCGATCAGGCCGAGGTAGGCGTACTCGGGATAGCCGGCGCTGAGTTCGGCGTCGCGGCGGTCGATGTCGTCGTGGGCCTGGGCGAGGCCGACGGGGACGCGGACCGCGTGCCGGTCCCGCAGGTGCACGGCCGTGTCGATGGAGACGGTCTCGCTGTTGATGCGCCGCCGGGACGCCCTCCATGGCACGGGTCGCATCGCGACGGTGAGGGTGCGCACGCACGGCACCTCATGCAGCAGTGGATCGAGCCAGCCGGGATGCAGCGCGCCCGTCGGCCAGCCGGCTATCCAGAACACCCGATGCCAGGTCGCACCAATCCGCATCGCGTCCCACCAGACCTGTGTCCCGAGCCCGTCCAGCGGCACCCGACGGCGGCGACGCGCAGGGCGAGCCTCCGCGAGTCGGGCACGAGCCGCGAGCCCCGGGACGGAGACCGCTTCCTTCGACGCGTCCAGTCCGAGTCCCGGCCCGGTGTCTGTGAGGCTCGGCGGGACGGCGTGGTCGAGAAGGGTGTCGTGCAGATCGGCGGCGCTCAGGATGGCGTGAACGCGCAGGCTGGCGGCGCCACACCGCGCGGCCAACGCGTCCGCGGCGGCGAGCGCGATCATCCGCGGATCGGCACGGCGATCTCCCCGCATCGGGCGCACCGTCAGCCACAGACGAAGGTCATGACGGGCGAGGAACGGCGCCGCCTCGGCGAGCGTCTGGCGATACGCCCGCACCTGCTCCGCCGACGAGCGCGCCTTCGCGCGTGACCGCGCTCCCGACGTTGCGGCCTCCCCCGGCCGCAGAAGCGTCTGGGCAGGTATCGCGATGGCGGTTCCCGGTCCGGACTGCACGGTCCAGCCGAGGTGGACAACTGGCGTCTCGCGCGCGAACTGGGTAAGCACCCGCGCCCACTCGACGACGCGACGGTCCCGGCCCGCGCCGTCAAGCAGCCCGAACGGGCCACCTCGCACATCAAGGACCGCGGTGATCGTCCCATTCCGGCGATCAAGGATGAGGCCGGGGGCTTCCCCGGTCCGCGTCGAAACACCGGCCTGGCCCGGCGCCGTCGCCAGTTCAACCGATGGCGGAAGGCCAGGCAGATCCGGCCGACTGGGCTCCCTCTTGCCCTCGCCTCGTGCGCCGCGCGTATCGATCAGGAAGGCGATGACGACGGGCAGCAGGTGGACGAGGGGTTCGCCGCCGGTCCGCATGAACGCGAGCAGCAGGCAGAGCATGAGCACCCCGGCTCCCGCGACTGTGCCAGCACCAGCGCCGAGCACCGCTGGGCCGATGGCGACGCTGCCGGCTCCGATACCGAGCAGGACCACCTGAGGCACGCTCGCTCCGAACAGCGCCGTCCCCGCCCGGCGAGGCACAAGGTGATATCCAGACCCGCTCATGTCCCAGGCCGATCGCCAGCTGGTGTCGCCGCCCCGCCCGGTGCGGTGGGTCGAGTGCGTGGCCGGCGTCGCCAGCCCGGCGGCGTGCCGGGCACCTGAGGCTGCGAGCGCCCACCGCCGTCGGCGGCTGGCGTCCCTGTCGGACGGGCCGGTCCCTCGCTGTCCGACGCACCCGAGGGCGCCTGCGGATCGCCTGATGCCGCGCGCGGACGGGCTGACCCTCCAGGTGTCCCGGGACCAGGTCGGCCTGGCTGCCCCGCCGGGCCCGGCGGCCCGCTGCGGCCGGTGGACCCCGCCGACGTGTGAGCCCGATCAGCGCCCCTCGGAGACGGCTGGCGCTGCGCGTCGGCCCTCGTCTGACGGCCACCCACGTCGGAGCGACCGCGTTGATCGCCGGTCGACGCGGGGCCATCGTTTCCCCCTCCGCCCCCGCCTGGCCCGCCATCGCCGGGTGTCGGTACTGGCTGCGGTGGTCCGGCCTCGGGCGGCCGGCGACGCACGTTCCGCTGTCGCCCCGGGTCCGGCAGACTCCGTGGCTGGCCTGGATTGCCCGGGCCCGGAGGATCCGATCCGCCGGGCCCGTCCCCCTGCGGAAGCCCGTTCCCTCGACCGCCGCCGTTTCGTCCCCCGAGGCCGCCCCGGCCCCCGCCAAGACCACCTCGGCCGGCGAGCGCCTGCGCCCAGTAGGCGCTCTGGGCGACCTGCATCGCGCCTCTGAACGGCGCGCGGGACACGCCCTGGGCGACCGCGTACGCTTCCGCGATCGGAATCAGCCGCCACACCACGAACGGCATGAACACCGCGACCCCGAGCACCGCCATGCCGGTGAGGTACCGACCCCACCCTCCCGGAGTCAGCCGATGCTGATCCTGCGCGATCAGATCGACGCCGATCCGAAGCGCGACGAAGATCGCCGGTTTCGCGAAGGCGATGGCCACCGTCATCTTCACCATCTGGCCTGCGGACGGCCGCGCCGCAGGCATCGTCATTCCGGCGAACGACAGCGGTGCCAACGCCGTCACGATCATCGTGAGTGCATTCTGCACCACGAGCTCAAGATATATCAGCACAATGGCCAGGAACACCATCATGGTAACCATCAGGCCGGCGATGTCACGCGACGGGGGCAGCGAGACGATGTCTTCGATCTTCTTGACGCTGTCCTTTCCGGGAAGGATCGCGTAGGCGATCACGTCCGTCAAGGTCACGAGCTTGTCGACGAACCAGGGGAATACCAGTATCGCGAGCACCGCGAAGGCAAGATCCCGCACGATCCGCGCGAGCGCCTGCCCCGGTTCCCCCGACAACACGGCCGCCGCCACCCCCAGCGCGGTCGCCCCGACGAGCAGCAGGCACGAGACCGACGCCACCGTCTGGTAGGCGCCGCCCTTACCGACGAAGAACGCGGCTCCCACCTCAGGCCGTGTGGAGGTTGTGAAGAAGTCACCGACCAGCGCCTTCGCCTGCTCCCCCAGGGAGTCGACGAGCACGCCGATGATGATCTTGACGCCAGCCTCGCTGATCGCGAGCGTACCTTGCCGAAAGAAATCAAGAAAGATCACTCCATCGTCTCCACGCCAATGCTGTTCACGCGGCCCATCTCGCGCGGATACAGCGGGAGAACAAAGAAGATGGCATGATTCATGGCGTGTTTCACTGAGCCAGCCACGAGATCAGGTCGGGCGCGTAGACGATGATGATCGCTCCGCCTCCCCCACCGAGGAGCATCGCCGTTCCTCGAATGCCCGATGGCGCGGACCCGGTCACCTTTCCTATTCCCAGCGCCGCGCCACCGATGATGGCGACAGCGACGCAGCACACCAACGCGAGCTGCGACAGGGTGTCGAGCAGGCCCATGATGCGTTCCTTCGCCGGCAGGTCATGCCAGTCGGGCGTGACCTCGATCGGCTGCGGTATCCGCGACGTCTCCGTCGGCGTCGGCGTCGGATCGGCCAGGATCAGCACCGACGCGCCTCTGGCGATCACCGGTCCGGCCCCGGCAGTCCGCACCGGCTCCACCGCAGCGGACGCCGGCACGCCGACGCCGACAAGCAGGCCGGCAGTGATCGCAAGCGCCACCACGCCCGATCGCCACCACGAGGGCAGGTGCGATCGCGGGCGGCCTCCGCGTCGACGGCGCCGTGATCTGCCACGTCGATTGATCATCAACGCCTCCGGGAGTGCGTGGAACATTCGCACTCCGGCTGTGTGAATCAGCGCGCGTGAACCGGAAGCCGCTCGGGCTACCACCTCCGCCTGGGTTGCGGCCGACGACGTCTGATCGCCGGAGGCGCACCCCCGCTGACTTCGCTCAGCTGGCGAAACGCTCGTCCGGGCGCTGGCCGGGTTGGCGGAGAAGGGCGCGGTAGAGCCTCTCGATGTCGGGGTCCGTGACGCCGTCCCAGAGGGGATCGGCGTGCTCTGCGCGTAAGTAGGCGTCGTATTCGGCGCGGACGGCGCTGCGGTCGCCGGCCGCGGCGTAGGCGCGCAGGCGCTGACCGAACAGGCCCGGGTGCGCGGGTAGCAGGGCCAGGCCTCGGCGCGTGGTGCCGAGCACGGCGGCCGTATCGCCGCGGGCGAGGTGATGGTCGGCGAGCAGGAGCGCGGCGCGCACGGCGGTGGTGGTGAGCTGGGAGCCGAGTTCGGCGTCGAGCCAGGGCTGACGGGCGGGCGTGCCGCGGACGAGGCCGAGCCCGTCGGTGAGCGCGGCGATGGCGATCTCGGGATGGTCGCGGTGCGCCTCGGCGTGTTCGACGTAGCCGTGCAGGAGATCGAGGTCGGTGATGACGGCAGGGTCGAGGGTGATCGTGGTGCGGCGGGTCGGGAGCCACTGCCGGGCCTGCTCGCCGGCGACGCTGGCGAGCAGGCTGCGGGCCCGACCGAGCTGGTTGTTGATGGAGCGGGCCTGGGCGCCGGTCGGCCAGATCGCGGCCTCGAGGTCGGTGCGGGTGCGGCCGCGGTGGGTCGCGAGCCAGGCGAGGACCTCCAGGGTGCGTTCCCGCACGAGTTCCGGGGGTGGCCTGCGTCCGTCGCGGGCGACGATGGTCAGCGGCCCGAGCAGACCGATCATGACCTGCCAGTCGGGGCCGGTGTAGGGCTCAGGGTCCGCCTCGACGGGTGGCACCGGGATCGTTTGGGGTGGCTGGCCGACATCCTCAACGGCGAGGTGGAGGTCACGCAGTTCGTCTGCGGCCAGTTGTGCGGGTACGACGCGCAGACCAAGCGGGTCGAGTCTCCAGACGGGCTCTCCACCGACCTCTCCGGCGCCGTCGTAGACCAGACGCCACGAGTCCTCGTCGATCTGGCCTGATTCTGGGAGCAGGTCGGTCACGATGGCGAGGCCTTGTCCGCCCCCGCCCGTGAGTTCGGCCAGATCGTTGCTGGCCTGTCGGTTGTCAGCGCTGGAGTGAAGGCGCATCGTGACGGCCGCGGTCGCCTCCCAGGTGATCGTCGGGGCAGCCGCGCGGGCGGTGAACGTGGAGGGATAGCCGGCGAGGGCGAGCTCGTCGTGCAGTCTCTCCAGGCCAGGGGTGATCTGCTCGACAAGATCGGGAAGATCCTCGGCGATCACGACCTGGTCCTCGGCGAGCAGTCCAAGGGGGTCGAAGCCGATCACCTCGACGCGGGCTCCCCCGGCCAGGGGAGACAACGCCAACGTGGCCAGCAGCGCGCGGCCCAGCGCGCGGGTTCCTTCCCCTCCGGCGCCACCGGGATCGATATGGAGAACGCCCAGGGCTTCCAGGTCGACGTACAGCTCCGCGCCGTCGGCGTCGCTGCCGAGCTGGACGAGGAGCGGACAGGGTGACGGCATCCCAGGCAGCGGCGGGACCGGCGCGGCGGCGGGCAGGATCCAGATTCGGCCGTCGGCGTCCGCCTCCCACGGAGACGGCGGGTAAGGATGAGGATCGCGAAGGTAGACGTCGATGGTGTCGTCCGGTCGAACGAGCACAACGAGCGGTTCGGGACCGCTGACGACGGCGACGGACTTGGCGGTGGCGGCGGGGACGCTCTGGAGCGCGAGTGCGCGCAGGGCCATGTCGAGGCGGGCAAGCCCCTCGGAGTCGGCGTTTGCGAGGACCGCGGCATGCAGTGCGGCGGTTCGTGGGGCCGGCGGGGGCGGCGCGCTGCGCTGGCCGACGGTCAGGTCACGGCGGTGACGCCGCGCGCTGATCGTGGCCGCGACCGCGGCAGTGAGCATGCCGGCGGCCCCGACCCAGATCGGGACAAGCTCCGGCCTGCTCGTGTGGCGGCTCTGGCCACGGTCGACGGGACCTGGCGAGAGCTGCGGCGCGGGCCTGAGTGATCCGGGCGCCAGCAGGGTGGGCCGCACGATCGCCGGTGGGCTTGAACCTTTCGGAGTCGACGTTGGCCTTTCGCCGCTCCGCGAGGGGGGCGTGCTTGGCGTCCCTGCGGGTGCGGACTGTGCGCCGCCGGCCTCGGGCGGCACGGTTGGAGCGGAGGTACCGGCCGATGTCGCGAGCGTGGGTAGCCGCAGGGTCATTCCTGGATTGAGGATGTTCGGGTCGTGGAGGTGTCGCCCGTCGGCATCCGTGGCGCCTTCGTTGGCGCGGAAGACCTGCCCGACCAGCGACGAGAGAACACCTCTCCGAGCCGTCGGGTAACCGGTCCGGACGATGCTCCACAGCGTCTCGCCGGGACGAACAGCATGTGTGCTCTCGATCGGCGCGAGCACACCCGGGCCGGATCGGCCCGCGTCGCCGGTGGCCGCCGCACCCCCGACGGTCGCGCTCGCCGGAACCGGCGGGCGATACGCCCCGGGCGCGGCCGGACCGGCAGCGAGAGCAGCCCGGGACGAGAGCAGCCCGAAGACCAGTGAGGCGAGCGCCACCCAGCGCGCCGTCGCGCGCCGCAGAGAGCGCGGCGCGGGCGGGCGCCATCCGACGCGCGCGCCGGGGCGGGCGCGACCGCGTGCGAACTCGGCCTCGGCGCGGCGCTGGCTGCGGAGGAGCTGCGCGAGCACCTCCGTCGCGATGCAGAGGCTCAGATACGCCCAGACGAGCCAGGCCAGCGCGGCGATGCCGTTGGGGAGGAGGTCGGGGTCGAGATAGCCCCGGCTGGCCAGCATCGCCCACCGACTCGGCTCCCAGGTGCCCGGCAGCGGATTCCCGCGCCAGGTAGCAAGGAAGGCCGGCACGGCGAGCAGGAAGAGGAGCAGGCTGAGCAGAGCACCGAAGCCGAGCAACGCCTGCCCTGCCGAACGCGCGACACCGGAGTGTCCGCCCGCCCGGCGGCGATGGGCCGGCCCACGGCGACGGGCCGGCCCACGGCCCGGCGGCGCCCCGGATCCGAGCTGGTGATCCACCGGGTGCGTGGGATGGCGTATGGCGCTGCGCTGGGGCATGGCGGGCGCTCCGCTGGATTACGGGCCGCGCAGGGCGACGGCGGACCGGGTCTGGACAACCGTTGCGCCGTTGCGACCGGAGACGGCGAGCAGGACATAGGTGATGTGGGTCTGGACGGTGACCGTCACGGTGTCGGCGGCGACGGAGACCACGCCGCCCACACCATGGCGATCGAGGTAGGCACGGGTGGCCGCCGTGGCCGCGGCGGGATCGAGGACAGGCGCGCCGGCGCGCAGACTGGTCGGCGCTATCTGCTGCGCGCCGACGCGCGCGGCCTTGCCCGCGAGGTCGGAGGCGTCGGCGTTGGCGTACAGGACCCGGCCGGTGTCGACGAGCAGGCCGGCCAGGAGAACCGCTCCGGCGAACAGCACCGCCAGCAGCAGGCTGACCGACCCGCTATCACGGTACGAATCCGATCGGGAGACGGTCATGATCGGTCCGGCAGGCCGCCGCGGTACCGATCGATGACCTCGTCGCTGCTCGCCTCCGCCGTCCGCGAGGGGCCGAGGACGACGCGGATGCGGCACCGGACGGTGACCGCAATGATCCCGCCGGCGCCGAACTCACTGACATCCACGGCGACGTTCTCGCTGTCCGCCGCGCAGGCGCCACCGGCCAGCACGCGGCGCGCGACCGCGTCGGCCTGCTGCCGGGCAGCGTCGGACGTCGCCGCGAGCGACGCGGCTCGTGCGGCTTCCCGGGCCGCGTCCCGGACACCGCTGCGGGCCTGCTCGGTCTGGAAAGCGACCACGACGATCGCCACCGCCAGCAGGAAGATCGCCCATCCGGCGGCGAACTCGACTGCATAAGACCCCCGATCCCGGCAGTCCGGCTGCGGCTGCGGCTGCGGCTGCGGCTGCGGCTCACCGTGGGGCATGGGCCTGCAGCACGAACCGCAGCCGCGGCCCGCTGGCGGACCGGGTCACGGACGTGCCAAGGATCGAGGTGACGGTCACAGCGACCCTCACCTGCTCCGGTCCGACCTGCATCGACGTCGTCACGCTCCTGATCGAGCGGGTGGAGGTAGCGAGGCGGCCCGCGACGGCCGCCGCGTCGTTCTCCGTTCCGTCCGGGCTCTGCAGGATCTCCAGGGCACGTTGCGCGGAGGCGTCCGCGGCCTGGACAGCGAGCCATCGCACGCCCAGCGCGAGGGTGACGACGAGCAGGACGAGGACACCGCCGAGCACGAGCACGAGCTCCACCGGGCTACTGCCGGCATCGGCGCGCCGGCGCGCGGCGCGGATGCGTGTCGTTGGCATCGTGCCGCCTACTGGCAGGTGGTGGGATCGGCGCTGGTGCAGATGTGCTGGGCGATGCTGGTCGCCTTCCCCCGCAGAATTATGATCACCGCCACTGCGATCACCACGAGGCCGAGCGTGATGACCACGGTCGACAGCGCGTCGCCTCGATCGCGGTCGTCTTTCGCGCTTCGCAGTGGCAGATCCGTCCACCACAGGTGTGCCTGGGTCAGGAGGACACCGAGTCGGCGCATCGTCGTCACCATCCTTTCGATCTGTCTGCTGGATTCCGTGTCGTCTGGTCCGCGCCTCGGACCGGCATCTCGAGCGGCCGGCGGCCCGTTCCGCTGGGCGTCGACGTCCGGCCGCGGCCGGCTAGTCCGTAGGGGCGGGGCGGGTGTCATGGGGTCGGGTCGATGCCGGTGAGGATCGCCAGGAGCGGAACGGTGAGAAAGGCGACGAAGGCCAGCGCCACGACGACCGCCGGCAGCTCCATGGCCGCGTCCGCGGTGGAGGAGGCCAGGCGCGCCTGCGCGCCTTCGACCGCCCGCATGTGGGCGCTCTTGCTGCGCAGCGCGAGCACAGGAGACGCGCCGCGCAGGGCCGAGCTGACTGTCAGCCGAAGCTCGGCGAACTCCGCCACCGGCACCTGCCGGGCGAGCCGTTCCAGGCCAGCGTCGGGCGGCGACTGCCGGGCTCGCGCCCACCGCAGGGCACCGCGGATCTGCGCGAACGCCCAGCCGTGGCCGGTATCGGCGGCCGTCTGCAGCGCGGAGTGCAGCGGTAGGCCGCCGACCAGCAGGATCCGGACCAGATCAAGGTAGGCGGCCACCGCCAGCCGCGCCTCCTGCCGCCGCGCGTTTGCCCGGCGCCGCAGCGGCCGGTCCGCCCACCCGAGCCCGATCAGTCCCGCGAGGGCACCGCCCAGGGGCAGCGCCATCACAGGCACAGCCAGCCCGTTCACCACCGCGGCCAGGTCCAGCGCGACCATCGCACTCCCCGCGAGCGACACACGGATGACCCTGGTGACAAGGTGCGAGGCAGGATCGACGTCGAGGATCTCAAGATCGTCGGCGAGGAGTATCCGCCGGGACCGTTCCGGCCCCGCCACCCGGATGACTCCCCTGGTGACCGCTTCGGCCCACCGCCCGCCCGTTGCGATGCCGGTCTGCCGGCCGCCTGGCATCGGCCTCGCGTACAGGCTCCGCACGAGGGCGTAGAGGCCGGCGCCAGCGAGCGCGCCGCAGAGCGCCGAGACCGCGCCGCTGTCGAAGGTCCCGCTCATGGCTCGTCCCTGAAGAAGTCAGGGACCGGACCGGGCCGTGACATCCGAAGCAGGGCACGCATCGCCAGGCCCACGCATCCCGCGAGCAGGACGACGATCACCTGCCCCCACGCGGTGCGGTAGGGAGCGAGCATCACAGGCCACAGCGCCAGAACCACGACCACCGAGGCGGCGAACATGCCGAGGATGAGCGCCATGGACCGGCGGTAGCGCGCCCGAGCGGCATGCAGATCGCGCAGCACGGCGACCCGGTGCCGCGTCGACTCGACCTGGTCGGCCATGAGCCGGGCGAGGTCGCCCGCGCCTCGCCGGTAGGTCAGCGAGAGGACGGTGACGATCTCGCCGACGAGCGGGTGGGGCACTGCGGCCCGAAAGCCGGCCAGCGCCACCGGAAGCGGTTCCCGGTCGAGACAGACTCGCAGCCGGCGAAGCGGCTCGGCGAGCGCGGTCGGAGGCAGCTGGCAGGAAGCGAGGACGGCCGCTCGCAGCGGCTGCCCGGCGTCAAGTTCCTGGCGTACTGTCTCGCCCCAGGTCGCCGCTGCCTCGCCGAGCTCGTTCAGCTCGGCCACCTTGGGCTCCCTGCGCATGTCCTGCATCAGCGCACCAACACCGAGACCCACAACGGCCAGCACCGGCACTCCGGCGGCCACGCCGAGCACCAGGCCGACAAGACCGCCGCCGGCCACCGGCCACAGGAGCTCCGGACGCCGTCTCACCCGCTCGACCTCCCCAGGCCGGGTATCCGGTCTCCGGGTCGGTGCAGCAATGCCGGCCCTGGCCGACCGCGTCCGACCGCCGCCAACGGATCTTTTCCACAGTTGAGTGATGAGCAGCAGCCACAGACCCAGTCCGGCGAGTGCCCCGGCGAGCGCCTCGACGAGGGGGCGCAGCTGCGCGTTCACCAGGCCGCCCTCGTGCGGCGGCGGGGGTCGATCACCATCGGGTCGACTCCGGCGGACCGCAACTTCGCCGCCAGCGGATCGGAGAAGTCCAGGTCCGTGCGCACCGCCCGACCGGTTCGCGGCCCCCACCGCCACAGTTCGGCCGAGGTCACCCGACCCTCACGAACCTCGCCCACTTCCCGCACGCTCGTGACCAGCCTCTGGCCGTCCACGCTCGCGACGTGCACGATCAGGTCAATCGTGGAGGCGATCGTCTCCAGCACCGCCGGCTCCGGCACACGCTGCGCCTCGAACGCGGCGTAGGTCCGCAGCCGGGCGACGACGTCGGCGGCGCTCGGCGCGTGAATGGTCGTCGCGACACCCTGCGCGATGCCCTGGCCAACCGCCAGCAGCAGCGGCAGAACGCCGCCGTCCGGACGGAGCTCGCCAAGTAGCACCCGATGCGGCGTCTGGCGCCGCAGGTCTTCCGCGAGATAGCGCGCCATCGAGTACTCCCCGCGGCCATCGACATTGCGCTCGCGGGCCTCGAACTCGACCAGGTTGCGGAACCGTCCCCGATCCAGGCGGAGCTCCTGCTCGTCCTCCACCGTGACAACCCGGTCGAGGACCGACGGCTGCGGTGTCGCGTTGGCCCACGCCCGCAGCAGCGTCGTCTTCCCCGCCCCCGTCCCCCCGGAGATGATCAGGCCGAATGGTTGCCGCAGCGCCGCAGCACCGGCGAGGAGGTCGGCGAGGTCCGCGCCGATCATGCCGACATCAGCGAGGCCGGTCAGGGTGTCCAGACCGGGCGAGAACAGGCGGCAGTCGATATGGGTCACGCGTGTCACCCGCGACACCGCATGCACCCGCACGCCGTTCGGTAGCCGGAACCGCACGGACGGGTTGCTCTCGTCGAACCGCCGCCCGGCCGCAGCGGCGTGCTCCGCGACCCACTCGAACGCCTGGGCGTCACTAACGAACGGGGACCGCCCTTCAATCCGGTCACCACTGCCCCGCTCCGTGAGCACCAGGTTCTCCGCGCCGTTGACCTCCACGTCGGAGAACCGGTCCGCCACGAGGAGAGGCCCGAGCGGCCCGAGCGGGGAGTGGGCCTGCCGGACGCGTAGCCGCACCTCGTTCTCTCCGGCCGCGTCGAGCTGGGAGCCGTCCGACGCGCCGCGCCGGAGCTC
This sequence comes from Frankia sp. RB5, assembly GCF_059816245.1. Taxonomy (NCBI): domain Bacteria; kingdom Bacillati; phylum Actinomycetota; class Actinomycetes; order Frankiales; family Frankiaceae; genus Frankia; species Frankia sp. RB5. Next base: position 31,133 of record NZ_JCBATA010000030.1, on the reverse strand, counting down.
GGCCAGCTCGCGGGCAAGCAGCTCCTCAGCGAGCGCCGCCCGCTCCACGGTCGTGAACCGCCGGCCACGGCGACGTCCCACCGCTACCTCACGTTGCACTGCGGCGTTGATCGACTCGGCAGCCGTCTCGACGAGATCGACCTCGTTGCCCTGCCCGGAGGCATCAGGCCCAGAGCGGATGCCAGCCGAGGGCGTCGCCTGCGCCATCACCTACTCCCCTCTCCGCCGCCGATGCCGAGGAGGCGAACGCCGTGCTCAGACATCGCCGCCGACTCCACAGCCCCCACGGCCTGCTCCGGCAGGGTGAGGTAGACGACGATCGCCTCCGGGCGGCTCCCTTCCGCCTGCGATCGCACGCCCGCGACGTGCGCATCGCGGACGAGCACCGCCGCCTGGCCGGTCACCGGATCCGTCCCCAGCACGCCCACGACGTCCCCCGGACGAACCGAGGCCCCAGGCAGGCCCTCCGGCGGGACCGTCACCCCGATCGTCGCCTGCCCGGCGGGCACCGCCACCGAGCCGACCATCTCCGGGCTGAGCAGGGTGCCGGCCGGCAGATCCAGCAGCACGGGTCGCCCCACGAGTGCGCCGCGCGCCAGCTGCGGAGACGCCAGACGAACCGGGCCGCCACGCGCGTCCACCGCCACCACCGCAAGGTCCGCCGGTGTCACGACCGCGCCGCGCGCCAGCGGACGGGCCAGCGCCACGACGTCCATCCGGTGCGGGCCGTCCGGGGACAGCCACAGGGCGCCGGCCGCGCCGAGAAGCATGAGCAGCAGCGCCGCCGCCGCGCTCCCCCACCGTCGGCGCGGCGCGGCGCGCTGCGGGAATGAGTCGAGCTCGTCCGGAAGCCATTCCTGATCGGTGGGTTCCGGTCGGCCGGTCATCGCCCTGCCCTTTCGACCGCTTCGATTTCCCGGACGACGACCGGCACCTGCGTCTTCGTCGTGAGGCCGGCGAGGTCGCCATGGTCGCCGTTGCTCGCGGCCCAGGTCACCGTCCAGTCGACGGCCAGGGTCGCCGGCCAGGCCTGGCCATCCGGCGCGACGGTAGAGGCACTTCGGTAGGTGTAGGAGCAGGCCGGCGGCCGGGAGGGCTCGGGCATGCCAGGGACGAACACGGGCCCCGGCCCAGCACAGGAGACCGACGGCGAGCCGTCGCCCGGGTCGAACCGCAGCACGGTCGGCGTCGCGGTCACGGTCACCGACGCGCCCGGGACCTGCGCTGACACGGACACTGTCGACCACTGCCCCGGCACGGCGAACCACAGCGGCAGCCGCGCCACCGCCCCCACCGTCAGGTCCGGCGAGAAGCGACCACGCGGTGCCGGAAGACGGCGCCGAACCTCCGACGCCACCGACGCCACCGCGTCGCCGACCCGCGCAGTTCGCAGCCACTGCCACGTGACGATCTGGTCGCCGCAGACCCGCGCGTACAGCCGGGACCGGCTACCGTCCGGCTCGACGCGATCGATCGCGATCAAATGGGTCGATTCCGGTCGCAGCTTCAGCAACTGGTCGGCAGCCGCATAACCGGCCTGCCAGTGGCACGCAACCGCAGCCGCGGTTTCGCGCGCCCTGGTCGGACTCCGGCCAGGGTCCGCGGCTTCCACCGAGCCGACTATGCTGCGGCTCGCCTGATCGGCGTCAGCGGAACCGCGTACGTCGCCTTCTCCACCTGTCCAGCCCAGCGCGGCGGCGTACGCCGTCGGAGAGAGAAGAACCATCAAACACAGGACGGCACCGGCCATCACGAACGCTTTGATGGCGGGCATCCGTCTCGCCCCTCCCACGTGTTCAGGACCTGCGCCGCGTCAATCTGCCACGTGTCACGTTTCACCCAGGTGAAAAGCGTCCGCTGGCTCAGCGGCACATCGTCGACGACGATCTCCGACCCGTCAGGCGCCTTCTGCCGCGCGTCGAAGATGACGCCGTCGTCAAACCCGCAGACCGTCGCCACCACGCGTTCCGGATCGGCCGCGACGGCGTCGATCTTCTCGATCACATAACGGTTCTCCAGACCGGAGCGGGCGGCGAACCCACTGTCCGCGAGATAGCGCAGCCAGGCACGGACTCGGCGGGCCGGTTCGCCGGACGCCGTATAGCTGGCCAGCAGGCCCTCGACTCCACGTTGATCGCCGGGATGCGCGACAGCGACCTGGAACGACTGGTAGTACCTTTCCTGCGCCGCCGTGATCTCCCGAAGCACGGCAGTCGCCGGATCCGACGCGCTGGGCAGCGAGGTGGACGGCAGGAGCTGGCGCGGTACGGCCGTGCCAGCCGACGTGGGAGTGAGCACGCCCTTACTTACATCGGGCCCGCCCCGTGCGCCCCCGCAGGCACTGAGCGAGACGAAAAGGAACAGGACAACAGCAGCTGGCAACGGACAGACGAGACGGGAACAGGGACTCGCAGACATCGGGACCTCCGGAAGACGAACTCCGGCGATGAGCGGATCCACGGGCCCGGCTGCACGTCAACCATCACGACTGACGCCACGCCAGATCCCCGAAGATCCGAGAGAATATACGGCCGCACGTTGACCACCCGGCAACCATGAGACACCGCTCGGCCGCGCAGCCAGCCTCCCCTCACACCTCGCGCGATCCGGCACTATTCTGATGAGCTCCGGTACACACAGACGTTGATACCACAGCCCACTGACAGCGAAAAACCGTCGACAACCATAACCGCAAAGAAAAGAAAGGAAGGTGATGGCAGTCCGTGATACCCGGCGAGGATCACACCGGCGCGGCCCACGACGCGACCGTCGCGACGCGTGCGAACCGACCTATCGATAGAAGCAGCGCCGCCAGCCCGGGCACCGGGCCACCGACGGCATCGACCAACCCAGGGAGTCGATCATGACTCACATCCCCAGCCCCCTGTTCACAGCAGGTGGGGGGCACGCCACGGTCACCCTGCAGAACCATCCCTCAGCCCTGCCGGGCGAGCCGACCCTGCTGCTCAGTGTCACCTCGCCGCGCACCGGCATCGCGACCGCACACCTGTCCCCACGGGACGCCCGAGCCCTCCTCGCAGCCCTTCACGCACACCTCGCCGCACCCAGCACCGACAGTGATGGTGATATGCATCACAGCAATCTCGGTCACCGGCCCCCCACCACCCACACCGACGACCTCGACCCCTGGGGTGGCCACGCCCCAGGCCCCGCCTACGTCACCGACCCCGGCCCGCTCGACATCGACCCCGCCCAGACAGCCCTCACCCATGCGACCCGCGAACGCGATCACGCCGCCACAAGGTTCGCCCGCGTCCACTGTCATCACGCCGCCCACACGGTCATCCGCGCCTTCCCGACCGCCGCATGGATCACCGTCGACGTCATCTCCACCGACCACGGCAACCCCCAGGCGATCCTCCACGCCGTCCTCGACCTGGCCGGCCTTCCCCTCGCTGATCAGGCCAACACCGACCCCCGGTTCCGCCCGGTCGCGGACGCGGTCAACCTCGCACTCCAGACCGCCCTGACGATCAACCCGAACCTCTTCACCTGGTCCGGCCGCCGCAGCCTGCACCTCAGCCACCACGCCACCTGGTAGACCACCATGCCCCTGATCACCGGCACGCCCACCCCCTCCTCGGCAGGCCTGATCGGCACGATCAGCCCGCCAACGACATCCACACCGCCGGCCCCCGGCACGAAGTCCGACGGTGGCTCGCCGCGCCACGCCGCGCCACATGAACGCGCCGAGCATCCGACTCCCCCGCACTCCCCCACCACCGACAGCCGCCCATCAGAAGAAACGCAGGCATCGACACCGGGGGCGTCTCCAACGCCGCGCGCCGACCGCGCGAGCCGCACCGGCTTCACGCCCCCCACCGTGCCAGCGCGTCCACCTACCCCGCCCGCACGAGCCGCCGGCGCGGTCACCGCCGCAGCAAAGCCGCGGCGCCAGGACCCGACAGCTCCGGGCCACAGATCGCGATGGCGAACAGGCGACTTCTGGATCCGCCTCGCTACCGTCACCGCCGTTCTCGGCGTCGCCGGCATCGCCGCCGTCGTCAGCTACCGCCACATGCGCGCCGTCGCGATCCTCCACGGCGAGGACCCCACCAACTCGGCGATCATCCCGCTCTCCGTCGACGGCCTGATCGTCGCCGCCTCCATGACCATGCTCGCCGACAGCCGCGCCCACCGACGCCGCTCCTGGCTCGCGTACACCCTGCTCGCCCTCGCCTCCGCGGCCAGCCTCGCCGCCAACGTCATGCACGCCCAACCCGACCTCGCCGCCCGCGTCATCGCCGCCTGGCCCAGCGCCGCGCTCATCGGCGCCTACGAACTCCTCACCGCCCAGATCCGCGCCGCCGTCAGCGCCACCGCGCCGCAGCGCTCACGTGTCTCGGTCGCGCCGGCCGACTCACCGGCGGGGTCCGAGGATCCGTCACACGCGCAGCCTGCCGACTCAACGGTCGGCAGCCCCGTGGCTGACTCCTCTAAGACGGCGGACGAGATCGGCCGGCCCAGCCCGCAGCCGGCGAAGCCAGGCTCGAAGAAGGAAAGGCTCGCGCAGCTCCTCGCCGACCTCTCCCCTGACGACCCGAGATCCGTCTACGCCCTCGCCAAGGACCTCGCCCCCCTCATCGGCCTCCATGAGGGCACCGCCCGCCGCTACATCCCTCACCTGCGGCTATGAAGCGGGTGGGGGTGACCGGGCCCATGTTGGAGTATCAGGCGATCGGGCCTCTCGCCTGGATCAACCCGCTTCCAACGGCCAACCAAGCATTGCCGAAGGCATCAGGCGGATGGGGTGCCTGGCTTACCCACCGCAGCGGTTCCCCTACGATGCTCGGTCACTACGGGGAAATCGGGGGATACACGATGAGACGAATGATTGGCCTTCTGGCGACACTGACTGCCTCCGCGATCTTGATCTCCGGCTGCGGGTCGTCGGCCGGCGAATCCGCTGCCCCCGCGGCTGGCGGCGCAGGGGCGTCCGCAGCCTCGGTCAGCGAAGGCGGAGCCAGCCAGCCCGCGCTGGAGGCAGCGGTCAGGGCGTACTCGGACGCCTACCTGACCGGGCAGGGTTCGGCCGCGTACGGGCTCCTCTCCGAGCGGTGCCAGCAGCGCATCAACCAGGCGGAGTTCACCGGCCTGACTCAGGCGGCACGTGTGCAGTACGGCAGCCAGCCCATTGCGGCGCTCACGGTGGACAGCCTCGCCGGCACGCTGGCCCGCGTCACCTACACCTATCCGACATCTGCGATCAACCAGCAGTCGGAACCCTGGGTGTTCGAGAAGGGCACCTGGCGCCAGGATGACTGCTGACCTTCGCCTGGCGAACGGACGCCACGAGGCCCGCGTGTCCGCCTAGGCATGCATCGCGCGATGCAATCCTCTTCGGCGACGCTGCTCGCCCTCAGAGGTCAAACGTGGGGGCATATGCCCTGCTCAGGGCCCGAATCTGATCGTAGCCAGCGGCTGCGGTGGGGTCCGTGGGCCGGCCGCCGACCGCGCGCCGCAGAGGGTTGGTTTCCTCCGCGGCACTGGCCGGCGTGCCGTAGGGCAGGCCAAGTTCACAATGGCGGAAGCGCTCGACGATCTCGGCCCTGTTGTCCCACCCAGCGGCGCCGGATTCGGCGGAGGAACGGTCGCCGAGGACTCCTGTCAGGTATTCGGTGGGTTCGATGGCGGCCCGGAAGATCGCGCGGGCGATCTGCTGCTCCAGGGCTGCCTCGATCAGCGCGAGCGCATCCTGCGCTCCGGCTGCCGGCCCGGTGTTGTCGGACGGATCGACGTCGCCGAGCGGCGCCGGCGTCGCACTGGCTGCCGCCGCCGTTCGCAGAAGGCGGCGGCGCTCGGCGGCGAGCTGGGCGGTGGGTCGCCGGGCCAGGTGGTGGATCTCGCAGGTGCGGAGGACGTCGACGAGTTCCTGCCAGTCCTCGTGGGCGGGTCGCGGCGGTGGGAGGAGATAGTCGGTGGGGCTCAGCCCCTCCTGCTCGCAGAAGTCGGTGACCCGGTGGTCCAGCACGGCGGCGCCGGTGCGCACTGTCGTCTGTTCGTGGCTGGTGAGGGCGGCCAGGAGCGTGTCGGGGTGGTGGCCGTGGTCGAGGAGGGCATGGATGCCGGCGATCGCGCGCGCTCGAGGTACCCGTTCGGCCTGACCATGCATACGGGCGCGAGACCGGTGGCGAGGCAGTCCGTCGGACCAGGCGCGTGCGATGCGCACCGCCTGGTCATGCTGCAGCATCCACTGCGTTCGCAGGGTTCCGGCCGGCTCAGGCCCGGACGGCGGCGGTCCGGGGTCGTCTGCGGGGCCGGCCTGCTGGTGTCGGGCGTGGTAGACGGCGAGGCCACCCACGGCCCGGTCCCACAGGATGCGTTCGCCGCCGTCATCGGGTCGCGGTCCGAGGCGAGCGACCAGGGCGGCGGGTGGGTTGGCGACGGCAGCCGCGGCGAGGGCGGCCTCGGCGGCGAGTTCGGCGCGGCGGGCCACTGGGGGCGCTACGGGGTCAGCGCCGAGGGCCGCGTCGGCGCGTTCGGGCGCGGTGCGGCGCGGATTCGGCGCCGTCGGCGCGGGCATGTCGTTGGTTCGCGCCGCGCCGCTGTGGTGCCCGCCGGCCGGGGCGCCGTCGCTGGGCGAGTGAGGTCGGGTGGCGCGGTGCGCGTCGGGCGAGGTGGGCGCGGGGAGTCGGGCGAGGTCGGCCAGGGTGTGGGAGCGGCGCAGCCGGTGGGCCGCATGGGCGAGTGGGTCGAACTCGCGCGCCAGGCGCTTGGTGCGGGACTGGGCGAGGTGTTCCCCGAGGCGTTCCAGGGGGCCGGTCGGGTCGCGCAGCACGGGTAGCCAGTCTTCTTCGTCGAGGTCGGCTTCGAGGTCGGGGCGGCGGATGACGTAGGCCGCGAGGTCGGTTCGGGCGCGGGAGAGCATGACGTAGAGGCCGGCGCGGCTGGTGTCGTCGGGTGCGACGGCGCGTGCGGTGGGCATCGAGGATCCCTCGGCTTTCGCGGCGGTGATCGCGTAGGCGTAGCCGAGGCCGCCGTCGCGGCCGTCGGTGAAGCGGTGGGTGAGGTACGTCCACGGCACCCGCACGCGGCCTTTGCCTGGGAAGTGCGCGGTGAGGGCTTGTCGGTCGGGGTGGTCAGGGTCGGGGTGGACGTCGACGATGCGGCCGACGGTGCCGGTGCGGATGTAGGCGGAGGCGGGCTTGCCGTCGGGGATGAGGGTGTGGCCGGCCTGGGTCAGGGTGATGACCTCGTCGCCGGCCTGGAACTCCCGGCCGGCAACGGTCAGGACCGGGCCGGTCAGGGAGCCGTCAGCGGCGAGCCGGGCGCGGGCGGCGCGGGCGAGGAGATCGACGTCGCGGGTCCGCTCTGCCATCATGTGCAGCGGTGCGGGTCGGGGCCGCGCCGGTCCCCCCGAGCGGCGTCGTCCCCGGTCCCCCGCCTGCCCTTCGCTGACGCCCGCCCCTCCGGCGCTTGCCGTGTCGCGGGGTGCAGTGGCCGTGTCGTGCAGAGCGGCGCGTTCGGCATGCCAGTCGTTGACGACCTGGTCGAGGAGGGCCTCGCGGGAGTCGAACAGGCGGATGCGACCGGCGGCGGCCAGCATCTCGAGCGCCTTGCGCGCCGACGCGCCGGTGTCGGCGCGAAGGGCGCCGAGCGCGGCGCGGACCGGCGCGAGCGCCGCGCCGGCCTGACGGTGCAGCGCGCCGAGCGCCGGCACGTCCGGGGTGACGGTGACGAGGTGCGCGTACCAGCCGCCGGCACCCACCGAGCCGAGCTGGGCGGGGTCGCCGAGCAGGATCACGACCGTCCCGGTCTGGGTGGCGTAGCGCAGCAGGCGCGCGGCGTCGCGGGTGGAGACCTGGGTGGCCTCGTCGACGATGAGCACGCTGCCGGCCGTCCACACCTGGCTCGGGTTGTCGGTGTGGTCGAGCAGCGTGAGCCAGCCGGACACGACCCGTCCGGGGACGGCGATCCGGTCGGTGAGTTCCTCGGTCTGCCGGCCCCCGTGCGCGGTCGCGAACACCGTGCCGCCCGATGCCTGCACGATCCGGGTGAGCAGACGCATCGCCTCGGTCTTACCGGAGCCCGCCGGTCCGACGACCGGCCGCACCAGATCCCCCGAGCTGAGCAGTCGCCGCACAAGCGTGACCTGCTCCGCCGCCAGCAACGGCCCGGTAGACGCGCCTTCGGGCCGTGCGGCCTCGCCTGGGCTCCCTGCTGCCGCGGAGCCGCCCGATGGCAGTGGCTGGCAGGCGTCGGCAAGGTGTGCCTCGAGCGTCGCCTGATCGACAAGAATCCGGGGCGGCGCACCGGCGTCGACCCGTCCCTGCCGGCACAGGGCCAGGACCGTGTCCTCGGCCTCCAGGAGTTCCTGCGTCGTGTACACCGGCGCGGGTGCCCTGCGTGCCCGGGACGTGTCGTGCCCAAGCAGGACAACGCGTCTGTCCGCGAGCACCTGGTCGGCGAGCTGCTCGATCTGCTCGGCCGGCAGGCGGTCCACGGCCCAGGACGCGACCTGCCGCACGACCGCCTGCCGATCAAATGTCGCGTTGTGCTCGGTCAGCCCGGTCGGGCCGGTCAGCGTCTCGCACAGTTCGGCCACGTCGTCGCTGCTGACCGAGGACGGGCGATCCGGGGCGGCTGTGGCGAGACTGCGAATCCCTTCCGGCGTCCACCCCGCGGCCGTCAGCCGCTCAAGCTGGATGCGGCGAACCTGTGCGTCGGCGAGAACTTTCTTCGCCGCCCGGGAACCGCGCTGCGCGGCCGCGGCCGTCACTCCGCCCGGGGTCATCCCCTCCGCGACAAGTTGGGCGTACTCGGCCTGAACCTCGCCGTGCCGCGTGGAGAACGCGGCCAGGAGCTCCTGCGGGAACGCGGCAAGCTCGGCGACTCCGTTGCGCACCGGCCCCCAGCGCAGGCCCCGCCGTCGGGTCAGCTCGTGGCGTAGCGCCGCCGCGCCCACATAGCCGGCCGTCTTCACGTGGGCGAGGAACTCCTCACCGTCCAACGCCCGCCAGTCCACCATGGGCCGGCCCTCGCCATCGACTGCCGGCCGGCCGTGCTCGTCAATGTCGGGAACGGCGATCGCGTTGACCACGATGGAGTGCACATGAAGATGCGCCTCGTCGCTGCGCGACACCTCATGCAGATAGGACGCCACCGCCAACCCGAGGCCGGGACGATTCCGCCCATTGATCGTGCCGACCGCCGCGTGACGTTCGAGATAGCCGAGCATCGCGTCCACGCCTACGTCCATTGCCGCGGCCACATCCCGGCGGATCTCCTCGTCGCCGAAGGCCCGCAGCAGCGAGATCGCCTTGGGCGCCGAGGCCGTCACGTCGTATCCCAGCACCACCGCCGGAGGCACCCTCTCAGCACGGAACCGATCCACCTCCGCCGCGCTCACCACCCACCGCCCGGTACCCGCCTCTTTAATCGCCGCCAGGTGAGGACCCCGGCTCGTGACGGCCTCACCAGAAGCGGAACCCTCCGGCCAGCCCGCGCCGAACCCATCCGCATCCGCCGAACTCCTGTCTGTGGTGCGGACGGCCAACTGGCGCAGATAGGCCGCGCTCACACCAATGCGCCGCGCGGCCTCTTCCAAGGTCAACAATTCATTTCCTGCCCCGACCCGGGGCCCGCGATCTCCCGCTGACAGCGCGCGCCCCGCGGAGCCCGAGGCCGCCAGCAACGGCCGTTCGGTCACCGCATGCTCGCCGCGCAGCAACCGCTCCAGCTCAACCCCTGACACCGGCCGCCCCGCAGCCAGCCCCACCAGCTCTGCCGCCGACCCCCGCGCACGCCCGGGCGCCAGCCCCTCGCCGTAGTACCGGCGCAACGGAGACATCTCCCGTGGCTGCCCACCCTCCACATAGGCACTCACCGCCCGCGCAGCCCGGGCAAGATCCGACCCACTGCGCGCCCGAAGTGTCAGCACCTTCACCGTAGCGATCATGAAAAGTGCCCCCGGCAGTGAGCTCGCGGCTGCCGACGGCAAACAGTCGCGCCGAAGACCAACGCCCGCGCGCACGGCAGATCAGGGAACCACCGTGGCCGCAGTGAGCACTGGCGATGACCTCCGCGGACACCTCCGACGCGACATCCCGGCCGTCACGCGCACGCCAGCACACGGCAGCACGGTCCCGCGCCGCAGACCGGGCGCCACCCACCGCACACCCGAGATCGACACCGCCCACGCCAGACGCCCACCACAGACATCGACACCAGCAGACAGGCGAACAGGCGGAACCGTCGGACCACCGTCAACCAGACAGGAACCAGGCACGACGCGCCGGCCTACAGGTAAAGATTCCGATCAAGAAGGGCGGGTCTCATGGCGTCGCGCGGCGACACCCAGGAACACACCAAGAATTCGTACCGCATTTCTACAACAAAAAGAATCCAGAAGGAGGGAGATAGGGAGCTCGAGGAAATACAGCGAGTGGACCTAAGCGCACACCAATACAGAGAGCACGATCTCTAAGGAAACGGCCAGGACAGTTGGAAGATCCCACCCAATTTCACGTCGCGCGAGATAGAATTAGAGTGCGGTCCGGGAATCGTGAACCATTACCCGACGGGGATGGACAATGCAATCTGACGTCGCGCTCGACAAGATCCGCAAGTTGCTGGCGATGGCCGAGGCCGAAGGGATCACGGACGAGGCCCGCGAAAGCTACAACCAGAAGGCGACGGAGCTCATCGCCCGCTACGGCATCGACCAGGCGCGCCTCGACGCCAGCAAGAAGCGCCCCACGTCGGCCGGCGACGTACTCATCACCATCGACGCACCGTACGCCCTGGACAAGCTCGGAATCATGTGCGCCGTCGCCTTCCCCCTCGGCTGCCGGATCGTGTCGAGAAAGAGCACCACACCCGGACGCCCCGGCCAGGAAGCCCACCTGTTCGGAATGGCCGCCGACCTCGACCGCACCCAGATCCTCTTCACCTCCCTGCTCGTCCAGGCCACGTTCGGTCTCGCCGCCACCCCCCTGCCCACCGGCGAGGACCCCCGCGCCTTCCGCCGAAGCTGGCTCGCGGGCTTCGCCAACGCCGTCAGCCGGCGCCTCACCGCCGCCGAGAGAGCGGCGAAGGCACGCGCCGCCCAGGAGGACAGCACCACCACCGGCCCCTCCACCGCGCTCGTCCTCGCCGACCGCGCCGCCCTCGTGGAACGTCGCGTCGCCGACGCCTACCCCAGGCTTCGCAGCGCGCGAACCCGCCAGCTCTCCGGCTCCGGACGCCGCGAGGGCTACCGCGCCGGCGAACGCGCCGACCTCGGCGGCACCCGCCTGACCACCACCCGCCGCCCCGTCCTCGGCAGCTAACTCCCAAACGCACACCCGAAGGGCCGGCCCACTCCCACCGGGAGGCGCCGGCCCTTCGCTATGCCACGGCGTCTGAAGCGCCACCTGAAGCCCCTCCGCAGGCCGCCGGCGAAGGCGGCCCGTGGCGAGCTGGGCGCAACCAGCCGAGACGCAGTCGGCCGCACCCGTCACCAAGAGCGAACTACACCCCGAGAAAAGCACGACACCCGGCGTCACCAACCTCCGTCGGCACATATGGAGCTTGCACTACGCGCAAGCTCCCAGGAACCACGACTGGCCGTTGAGAACGGCCTGCCGTGCGCCCGCGTGACGCGAGCACGGCAGGCCTCTCACCGAGCTGCGCGCTCCCACGGAAGATCAAGCGCCGAGGAGCATCAGTTCTTCGGGGGCGGCTCCCGGAAGACGAGGGTCACCTCGACGTCACCGAAGTGTTCGGTGAAGCGAGCGTCCACCGGCAGCGTGGCCAGCGCCGCGGACACCTGCGCCACCGTCGCGTCGGGATCAACCGTCAGCCCGTGATCTACCACTGGCGCGTGGACGATCGTCGCCACGCGAACAGGCTGCGACGAGAGAAGCGGACCACCGATCGGATCAGGGATCGGGTCGAAATTCATGATCTACGGCCTCCTGGTAACCAGGGCCCGCCGCCAACCTTCGCGACCGGCGGGACCGTCAGTGACGCACACCATCCGGCGCAGTCGTCAATTGACAACCATCCCCCTTCACCCCCAGGTTGTCAATTGACAACTCTCTATGATCACCTCGTGGCACCGCCGGTGATGGGAACCCGCGAAGTCGCCGACCGCCTCGGCGTCTCCCGCCAGTACGTCCTCCGGCTGCTACGAGACGACCCCGCCTTCCCCCGACCGATAGCCGAGCTGTCCGCCGGCCTCATCTGGAACACCAGCGACATCGAGGCCTACGCCGCCACTCGCAGAAAAGATCGTGGCGCCCCCTCTTGATCACACTGTGAATCGAACCCGGGTGCATGCCGGGCCCGGCCCGCGCCTCGACCAGACGGTCAGGCACGCGGCACTTGGCCCTTCCACAAGAGACATCGCCATCGCATCCGCCAGCCTCGGAACCCGAAGCGGTTCGCCGTCTCTCGGTACCTTCCGAACCCAAAACCGACATAACCGGGCAGAATCACTGCCATCTTGCGGACGCGCCGGGAACAGGCGTCCGAAATATGCTGCTCGGGCAGGGCAGCGTCGGGCGTCCGCGCCCGACGAGGGTCACAACGTCCTGGGCGACGCCGCCGCGAGTAGCCCTCAGGAGCAGCGCCGGACGCCAGACTGCCGCACATCCTGCAATGAAATCTCGAGGAGCAGCTGGGCAAGCTGGGCGTGGACGACACGGACCAGGACGACTTGCAATGCGATGCGTGCATCAGCCTGGCCGCTGCCGCGATGACTTCCGTGAGGTCCTTGGCGGTGTCCTTGCCTCCGATCTTGTCGCCCATGACGGAGACAAGGCCACCAGCAAGGTCTGCGGCAGCGCTACCCGATTCCGGCGCGCCAGGGTCCGCGACGGGGGAGCGGAGTCGAACGGAGTGTGGGAACAGCGACGGGTCTCCCAGAAGCGCCGGCCATTCGCTGGGTTCGGCGAATGGCGTCTCGGTAGGGGAGGCAGTCCGGTTGATCCCACCGGAGACCCCGCCCGTCATTACGCCGGACGTCGCGCGGCTGCTGCTGCGTATCCTGTACGCAGCACGGGCCAGTCGCCGCTCCTCCGAGACCCGTCGGGCACGGGGTGGGCCGCCCCGCGGCGCATCGACCTGATCGGTCTGCGTCCGACCACCCCGAAAGGCAGAGCCCATGATCCGGTTTGCCTTCTACGGCCGAGTGTCCACCGAGGACCAGCAGGACCCGGAAGCGTCGCGCAGCTGGCAGCTCGGGCGGGCCCGCGCCCTCACCGACGGCCACGGGCAGGTCGCCACCGAATACTTCGACGTAGGCCAGTCCCGTTCCCTGCCCTGGAAGCGTCGCCCAGAGGCCGCGCGTCTGCTTCAGGACCTCCCGCATTCCGACCGTGGATTCGACGCGGTGGTCATCGGCGAGCCGCACCGGGCGTTCTACGGCAACCAGTACGGCCTGACCATGCCCGTCTTCGAGCACTACGGAGTCACCCTGTGGGTTCCAGAAGTCGGCGGGCCCATCGACCCCGCCTCCGAGGCCCACGATCTGATCATGTCCGTGTTCGGGGGCATGTCCAAGGGCGAACGAAACCGAATCAAGATTCGGGTGCGGTCCGCGATGCAGTCCCAGGCCAAGGTCGAAGGCCGCTATCTCGGTGGACGGCCTCCCTACGGCTACCGTCTCGCCGACGCCGGTCCCCATCCCAACCCGGCAAAGGCCGCCGACGGCAAGCGTCTCCACGTCCTGGAGAAGGACCCGGTCACGGCACCCGTCGTGGAGCGGATCTTCCGCTGGTACCTGGGCGGCATGGGGTTCTTTCTGATCGCCCAGACACTGACCGACGAGGACATCCCCTCGCCATCGGCCTACGACCGGGCCCGTAACCGGCACCGCACCGGCATCGCCTGGTCGAAGGGCGCGGTGCAGGCCATCCTCGCGAACCCGCGCTACACCGGCTACCAGGTCTGGAACAAGCAGCACAAGGCCGAGGTCCTTCTCGACGTTGACGACGTCGCTCTCGGCTACGAGACCAAGCTGAAGTGGAACGAACGGGAGCAGTGGGTCTGGTCCGACCGGCCCGCCCACCCCGCCATCATCGACAGGGCGACCTTCACCGCAGTCCAGGAACGCCGCGCCCGCCGAGGGCCCAGCTCCGACCGGCCGAAGGTCCGTGCCGCGCACCCCTACGCCCTGCGCAGCCTGCTGGTTCACCATCAGTGCGGCCGACGGATGCAGGGCACCTGGAACCATGGGCACGCCCACTACCGTTGCCGCTACCCGCAGGAATACGCGATCGCCAACCTGATCGACCATCCGCTGGCGGTCTACCTCCGTGAGGACGCGATCCTCCCCGACCTCGACGCCTGGCTGGCCAGCGCCTTCGACCCGCAGCGGCTCACGGCCACCCTGGACGCGCTCGTAGCCCAACAGCCCGAGGAGACGACCGCCCTGACCGACCCGATCCGCCGGACGATCGCCGCCTGCGACCGCAGGCTCGCCCAACACCGTGCCGCCCTCGAAGCCGGCGCCGACCCCATCCTCGTGACCGGGTGGATCAACGAGACCCAGGCCGAACGCGCCACGGCCGTGGCCGCCCTCGCACGGGCCGGAGCCCGCACGAAGACCACACCGCCTCGCCTCACCCGTCAGGAGATCAAGAACATCGTCGAAGGCCTCGGAGAGATCATCGACGTCATCCGCGCGGCAGAGGCAGCCGACAAAGCGGAGATCTATGGCCAACTCGGGCTGCGTCTAAGCTACGACCACGAGACCCATGTGGTCTCGGCTGAGGTCTCACCGAGGTCATCGGTGGGCCTACTGGCTGTGTCCGAGGGGGGACTTGAACCCCCACGCCCGATAAAGGGCACTAGCACCTCAAGCTAGCGCGTCTGCCATTCCGCCACCCGGACAGGTGGTAGCGGGGTGTCTCACCCGCGTACGACTGCGATGTTACACGGTCGGACAGGGTGCTTGTCGCTACCCTCGACCACCGGCAGATCAAGAGCAACCGTGTGTCCCGTGGGGGCCTGGCAGCAGGCGTGGACGACCACGTCGAACGGTTACTGGTGGCGGACCAGCGCTTCGCCCGGAGGGCGGGACCCGCGGGTGTCCGGGGTGGGGTAGGCGAGGACGTCACTGGTGACGGTGACCCGGACCTCGCTGCCGGGTTCGGGTAGCTCCGTGCCGCTGAGGCGGGCGGTGATCGGGAGCCCGTCGGGGTGCAGGGTCAGTCGCACCGCGGCGTCGTGGCCGTAGTAGCTGATCTCCCGTACGGTCGCTGTGGGCCCGTCGCCGTCGTGGCGCAGGCGGAGCTGCTCGGGGCGGACGAGGACCTCGGCCGGGCCGGTGACGCTGGGCGTGCGAACGACGAGGGTGCCCAGTGCGCACCTCGCCTTGCCGTCGATGACGTCGGCGGGCAGCAGGACGGCCTCGCCGAGGAAGCGCGCGATCCCGGCATCACGTGGCTGCCGGTAGACGGTGGCAGGCCGGTCGATCTGGACCAGGCGCCCGTCGCGCATGATGGCGACCTGGTCGGCCATGGACAGCGCTTCGGCCTGGTCGTGGGTGACCAGGACCGCCGTGGCCCCGGCGGCGCGCAGCGCGGCGGCGACGGCGCGGCGGGTGTCGTCCCGTCGGCGGGCGTCGAGCGCGCTGAACGGTTCGTCGAGCAGCACGAGGTCGGGTTCCGGTGCCAGTGCTCGGGCCAGGGCGACCCGCTGCTGCTGGCCGCCGGACAGCTCGTGCGGGTTGCGGCCGGCGATCTCCCGGTCGAGCCCGACGAGGTCGAGCAGCTCCCGTAGCCGGTGCCCGGACCGCCGCTCGCGCCGGGAAAGACCGAACGCGATGTTGGCGGCCACGCTCTGGTGCGGGAACAGGGCGCCTTCCTGGGGCACGTAGCCGATCCGCCTGCGCTGCGGCGGCACCGAGCGCCCGCCGGCGAACACGGTCTGCTCGCCGAGGGTGATGGTGCCGGTGTCGGGGTCGGCGAACCCGGCGATCAGCCGCAGCAGGGTGGTCTTGCCACAGCCGGAGGGGCCGAGGATCGCGGTGAGGCCACGGGCGGGGGCGTCCAGGTCGACCCCGTGGAGCACCCGGGTCGTCCCGAACGACTTCGTGACGCCCTGCACGGTCAGTGCTGTCATCCGGAGGACGCCCTCCTCATGTCACGGGTCAGAAGGTAGGTGGCCGGTGTCGACAGCAGCACCATCACGGCGGCATAGGGCGCGGCCTCGCCGTAGGCGAGACCGTCGCTGCTGGCCCAGAACCGGGTAGCCAGGGTCTGGGTACCGGTCGGGGCGAGCAGCAGCGTCGCGGTCAGTTCGGTCACGACCGCGATGAACACCAGCGCCGCCCCCACGCCGAGTCCGGGCGCGGTCAGCGGGATCGTGACCCGGCGCAGGCCGGCCATCGCGGACAGGCCAAGGCTTCGCGCGACGTCGTCGAGCACTGGGGGCGCCTGGGCGAGCGCGGCCCGCACACCCACCACGGCGCGCGGCAGGAACAGGATCGCGTAGGCCGCCGTCAGCAGCGGAACCGTCTGGTACAGCGCTGGGACGACGCGGATGCTGATCGTCACCAGCGCCAGCGCCACCACGATTCCTGGCAGCGCGTTGCCGAAGTAGGTGCTGCGCTCGATGAGGGTGGCCAGCCGACCGGGGCGGCGCACGTCCAGCCAGGCCACCGGCAGCGCCAGCGCCACGGTCACCAGGGCGGCGGTGGCTCCGAGCCCGAGCGAGGTCGCCGCGGCCACCCCGAGCGGGCCGAAGGCCACGTGGCTGGTCGTGCCCTTGGCCAGCCAGTAGACGAGGCTGCCCAGCGGTACTCCGAGCGACAGCGCGGCCAGCAGCGCCAGCCCCGCCACGGCGGGCAGCGTCAGGGCGCCCAGCCGCACGCGGGGAGCGGGCCGGGCGGCGCCGGAGCCGACCCGCGCGTAGCGGGCGCGGCGGCGCAGCCGCAGCTCGGCGAGCAGGAGCAGCAGGCAGCAGGCCAGCAGCACAGCGGAGAGCATGTTGGCCGCGGGGCCGTTGAACGAGGACTGGTACTGCTCGTAGATCGCGACGGTGAAGGTCGGGAACCGCAGCATCTGCAGCGCGCCGAACTCGGCCAGCAGGTGCAGCCCCACGAGCAGGCAGCCACCCGCCAGTGCGGGGCGCAGCTGCGGCAGCACGACCCCCCAGAACACCCGCAGCGGACCGCGGCCCAGAGTGAAGGCACTTTCCTCCAGCGCGGGGTCGAGCCCGCGCAGGGCAGCCCCCACCGGCAGGTACACCAGCGGGAAGTACGACAGTGTCACGATCAGCAGCGCCCCGCCGTAGCCGCTCGCCCCCGGCAGCAGCGACACCCAGCCGTAGCTGTTGACAAAGGCGGGGATCGCCAGCGGGGCCACCAGCAGCACCCGCCACAGGCCCCGCCACGGCACCGTCGTGCGTTCCACCAGCCACGCCGTCGCTGTCCCGAGCACGGCGCAGGCCAGCACGCATCCGGCGATCAGGCGGCTGGTGTTCCACAGCAGCTCCGCGGTGCGGGGCCGCAGCACCAGCTGCCGGATCTCGGCCCAGCTCGAGGTCGCCACATAACTGGCGACGAACCCCAGCGGCAGCAGCACCAACAGCGCGACCAGGACCCCCAGTACGGGCACGGCTGACGGAATGCGCCCGTGGGCGAGGGCCAGCGCGCGCGGCAGGTCCTGGGCGACCTGCGGCGTGGCCGGATGTGCGTCAGTGGCCGGTTGAGCGTCGGTGGCCGGAACCGAGCTGGTCAGAGCAGCCCCGCCTTCTGCATCAGCGTGACCACCTCGGGCCCGTTGAGCTTGGCCGGGTCCACCTCGGGCGGATCGAGCACACTGATCGGCCTGAGCACCGAGTTGGTCACACTGGGCAGGAGTGGGTACTCCATCGCCTTGCTGGCGGCGAGCACCTTCTGGCCGGCCTCGCTGGTCAGGTACGCCAGGAACTGCTGGGCCTGCGGCTGCTTCTTGCTGGAGGCCAGCACGCCCGCGCCCGAGGTGCTCAGGAACGCGCCCGGGTCCTGGTTGCCGAAGAACCTGAGCTCGGCGTTGCCGCTGGAGACGCCCCCCGCGGCGCGGTCCTTGTACCAGTAGTAGTGGTAGCTCACCCCGGCGGCGACCTCGCCGGAGTTGACGGCCTTGAGAATGGCGATGTTGTTGGAGTAGGCCTTGGCGTTCGCCTTGAGCCCGTCCAGCCACTGCCGCGTGGCCGTCTCGCCCCTGAGCGCGAGCACGGCGCTCACGATCGCCTGGAAGTCCGCTCCGGAGGGAGCGATGCCGACCCGGCCCCGCCACTGCGGCTGGGCGAGATCCATGATCGACACGGGGAGCTGCCCGGGGGCCAGCGCCTTGGTGTTGTAGACCAGCACGGTCGAGCGCGCGGCGAAGCCGACCCAGTTGTGGCTCGACGGCACGAACTTGCTCGGCACCTGGGCAACCGTCGCGGTGTCGACCCGGGCGAGCAGGCCCCTGCTGTCCGCCAGCCCCATCGCGGGCGAGTTCTCGGTCATGATCACGTCGGCCGGCGAGGCTTTGCCTTCCTGCACGATCTGGTTGGCCAGCTCCGCGTCGGCGCCGGGCCTGACGTTGACCTTGATCCCGGTCTGTTGCGTGAACCCGTCTGCCATCGCGCTGAGTAGCTCTCCGTGCGGAGCCCCATAGACGGTGAGCGCATTGCCGTCGGCTCCGGACCCGCCTCCGCAGGCAGCGAGCGCCGCACCCAGGGTCACGCTGAGTAGCACGGGCAGGGCCCGCCTCGACCGACGCATACGCTCCCTCTCCCTCGATTGTTAGCTCAGGTATACCTTAACCGGCATCACCGTGAAATGATCTCTAAAGCGGCATCTGACCTGCGCGTTCTGTGCCCTTCGCCACAGATCTACCGTTGATGTTCGGTTAGGTTAACCTACCCAATCGTTTCCCCTGGTTCCAGTGCCGACAGCTACCGGTAGATGCAGGTAGGAGTACTAAATCCGGTGTCGACGCCGCTCCTGTCACCCGCCGGACCCGCCGATGTCGAGGGCGCGGGCCGTGGAGTGCCGTTCGTGCGGGCGATCGCCCGGTACGGCAACCGGCCGGCGCTGGTCGACCCGGATGGATCTACGCTGAGTTACATCGAGCTCGCGGGGAGGGTCGGCGAGGTCGCCGAGCGGATCGGCCCCATCCGCCGGCTGGTGCTCGTCACCGGAAGTAACACCGTCGACGCCGTCGTCGCCTATCTGGCGGCCCTGCACGGTGGCCACCCCGTCCTGCTCGCCACCGACCACCAGCATCACGAGGCCCTCGTCGCACGCTACGACCCCGATGTCGTGGCCGGAGACGGGTCGGCCGTGGACGAGCGGCGCGCGGGGACGGCGCACCGGCTGCATCCCGACCTCGCGTTGCTGCTGTCCACCTCCGGCTCGACCGGCTCGGCGAAGCTGGTACGCCTCTCGCACGACAACGTGCAGGCGAACGCCACCGCGATCGGCGACTACCTGGACATCCGGAACACTGACCGCGCGGTGCTGTCGCTGCCCATCCACTACTGCTACGGCCTGTCGGTGCTCAACAGCAACCTGGCACGCGGCGCCGCCGTGCTGCTGACCGACCGATCGGTCGTCGAACCCGAGTTCTGGGCGATGTTCCGCGAGCACGGCGGCACCAGCCTGCACGGCGTCCCGTACACCTTCGACCTGCTCGACCGGGTCGGGTTCGGCCGGATGAGCCTGCCCAGCCTGCGGTACGTCACCCAGGCGGGTGGCCGACTCGCACCGGAACAGGTCGGCCGCTACGCCCGGCTGGCCGAGCGCGGCGGCTGGCGGTTCTTCGTCATGTACGGCCAGACCGAGGCCACCGCGCGCATGGCCTACCTGCCGCCCGAGCTGGCCCTGACCCACCCCACGACCATCGGCGTGCCGATCCCCGGTGGCGCGTTCGAGATCCGGCCCACCGGCGACGCCCCCGACGCCGGCGAACTGGTCTACCGCGGACCCAATGTCATGCTCGGCTATGCCGAACGCCCCGCCGACCTCGCCCTCGGGCGCACCGTCGACGTGCTCGCCACCGGCGACCTCGGCCGGCGACGCCCGGACGGGAGCTACGAGGTCACCGGGCGAGCGAACCGATTCTGCAAACTGTTCGGCCACCGCGTCGACCTCGACCATGTCGAGTGCCTCCTGCGCGAGCACGGCCACGACGCCGCGTGTACCGGCACCGAGGACACCCTCGTGGTCGCCGTGACCGGCCACGACGCCCGCTCCGCCCGGAACCTGCTGGCCACGCACCTGCCCGTGCCGCGGCGGCACATCCTCGTCCAGCCGGTGACCGAACTCCCCCGGCTCGGCAACGGCAAGATCGACTACCCCGCGCTGGCGCGGCTACCCGGGGCGCGGCGTGAGGGACCCTCGGCCGGGTCGGTGCGCCAGGTGTTCGCCACCGCCTTCCCCGGCGCCCCCATCACCGGCGACGACACGTTCGTCGACCTGGGCGGGGACTCCCTGTCATACGTGGCGGTGTCACTGGACCTGGAACGGCTCATCGGCCGCGTCCCGCCGAGCTGGCCCACGACCCCGGTGCGCGACCTCGAAGCGCTCCGGCCGCGGCACCGGCGCCTGCCACGCGTGGAGACCACGATCGTGCTCCGCGCGGTCGCGATCACGCTCGTGGCCGCCAACCACATCGGGGCCTTCCATCTGCTTGGCGGCGCCCACCTGATGCTGGCCGTCTCCGGCTGGACCTTCGCCCGCTTCGCCCTCGCTCCGGCCGGTCCGGCGGCGCGCCGCATCCTGCGCGGCGCGGCCCGGATCGCGATCCCCGCCATGCTCTGGATCGGGTACCGCGTCCTGGTCAGCGACGACGTCGGGTGGGACAACCTCCTGCTCGTCAACAGCTACCTGCACCGGTCCCCGGCCGCCGGCTACTGGTACATCGAGGTTCTTGTCCAGATCCTGCTCGTGCTGGGCGCAGCCGCCGCGATCCCGGCCGTGCGGCGGTTCGAGCGCCGCCGACCCTTCGCCGCCGCCGCCGTGGTGCTGGCCCTCGCCCTGGCCGCGAACCAGTTCGCCCAGGACCGCGACGACTTCCCCGAGCAGTTCTACACCGCGCACGGCGCGGCCTGGTTGTTCGTACTCGGCTGGCTCGCTCACCGCGCCGTGACCCGCACCCGCAGACTCGCCGTGCTCGCCCTGGTGCTGCTGCTGGTCCCCGGATACTTCACCAACCTGACTCGCGACACCATCGTCACCGCCGGCCTGCTCGCCATCGTCCTGCTTCCGACGATCGCCCTGCCGCGGCCCGCTGCCCGCGTGGCCGGGCTGCTCGCCAGCGCATCGCTCGCGATCTACCTGACCCACTACGCGATCTACCCGGCGCTCCTGCCGCACCTGCCCCCGCCCGTCGTGCTCCTCGTCTGCCTCGCCGCCGGAACCGGCGCCTGGGCCGCCGGCCCGGCCCTGCTCACGCAGATACGGCCGCGGGGCGCGACCGCCCGGCCGCGGTGGCCGTCACGGGACACGGCGAACCGGTACCGGCTGCCGCGATCGCCGATGTCGTCACCAGCGGAACCGGAAGGCACGGCCCAGCCGGTGGATCACCTGAACGGCGATGACACGTGGGCCGACGGGACGTCGAAGTAGCCGATCATGTCGGCTCCGCGGATGGCCAGGTCCCTGTCGGTGAAACCGTCAAGTCGTTCGGCGTCGCGCGCCAGCAGCGACGCCGCACCCCTGTCGACCAGCATCACGTAGATGCGAGTCGTGATTCCGGGATAGCCCGGGTAACCCACGATGCCGCGCGGTCCGCGAAAGCAGAGCTCGTCGGAGACGGTGAACACGTCCCCGGGGTAATAGCGGCCGTTACCCGGGTTGTGCCGGGGCGTCGAATCAGTCGTGGCCGGATCGGCCCAGCCGGCGCCGACGAGCTCCTTGCCGACCGGTACCGGCGTCGAAAGCCGGCCGCCCACCTCCAGCGCCGGATTCCAGGAGGCTTGGTACGTGTAGGAGGCCTCGATGACCCGGACGCCGTACTGGGTTGCGCCGCGCTGGTCGACGACGGTAGCCGCCGTCCGCAGTGGCAGGTTGAAGCAGCCGTGCGGGCCGGCCGCGGCCCGCGCGGCCGGCACCGCGGCCGGCGGCACGGTGCCGCCGCCGAACAGCAGCGCACCCAGACCGACACCGGCGCCGATCCCCACCCCCACAAGGCCGATCGCCGCCCCGAACAACGTCCTGACCGACACCGCCCGCCGCTGTCCGCCGGGCCGTTCCCCGTCTCGTTGCGGCCGGCCCTCGCGAGGTCGCGCCGGGACGGCTTCGGACGGGTAGGTCACGGACGGCCCGGTCACGGACGGGTCGGTCCCGGACAGGTCGGTCCCGGACGGGTCGGTCCCGGACGGGTCGGTCCCGGACGGGCCGGTCCCGGACGGGCCGGCTTCGGGCTCCTGCCCCACGGGCTCCTGCCCCAGGCCGGCCGTGCGCTGCAGCCGGTACCAGGCGGCCAGCCAGGCCGCGCTGCGGGCCGGGTCGAAGGCCTCGACGATCCGGGTCACCGAATGCTCGGTGAGCCGACGGCGCCGATTTCGCAGGTCGTTGATAGTGGTCTTGGACAGGCCGGTCCGTGACTCGACCGACCGGTCGTTGGACCTCCCCCACAGGCCGGTGATCGCTTCGTGCAGATCCTGGTAGCTGGATACCCCGTCCGGGCCCTGTGGCGGCGACTCGGCCATGTGCGACGTTTCCCCCGTGCGCGACATCGCTTCCGTTCGTTGGTGGTCTGCGGCTTTCACGTGAGCCGATTTCATGCGCAAGATTGTCCGTTTGATCCATTTTTATCCACTCGGACAGGTCTGCGTTCCCGCCGATCCGACTGTCCCGGGCGGACAGGACAGGACAACCGGTACCTATTGTGCCGCCGGACGCCGGCTGGGGGCACCGACATCCGGCTACGTTTTCCCCGGCCCGGTCGATCGGGGGCGGCCGGGCCGCCCTGATCGCCGTCTCGGTCACGCCGGGCGCCGAACGTCGAGGACGAGTGCGGCGCGGGGAGACGTCACGGCGACCGGCCAGATCTCTCACCTTCTCTTCATGCTTCGGGGGAGCAATGATTCGCATGCCTGCTCGACCGAGTTCGGCGCCCGTCGTGGGCCGTCTGACTCGGGGCACCGTCGCGTTGGTGGCGCTGCTCGCGGCTCTGGTGACAGTGGCCACCACCACGCCGGCCGATGCCGCGACCCGGTCCTGTTCAGGCCTTTCGGGGGATGGCTCCTACTCGCACCCCTACCGGCTCGGTACCGTCCGGGGCAGCATCGTCATCCGTCGGTGCCCACCGCTGACCTCAGGCGCCGGATACAACACGGCCTACTTCTCCTTCGCGCTGTCCTCGACGGCGCGGCCGACCTCCTATATCGGCGCCCGCTTCACGCTGGGACGCAATACCCGGTCCGCGGTGAATCCCCGCCTGCTGCGAGGCGCTCTGACCGTGATTCCCTCCAGCGCGGCGGAGTGGACCGGCTCCGGCCCGAACTACACCGGCCGTTACCTGTACCTAGCCCCGCTCGCCAGCGGCGGCAACCTGCGGGCCGGCGGGTACACGCTGGCCGTGGGGAAACTCGACAGCCCGCTGCGGTCGACCTCCACGCCTTCCTACGACCTGGTCCTCAAGATCCGCTGACCTGTCCGAGAGCCGATCCCACCCGACCAGAACGGCGTCGCGCCAACCATCGGCGCGGCGCCGTCTCTCGATGAGCCGCGAGATCGGGCAGGAACGCCTGCCTCAGGTGACCTCACGCCTGCCGACGGTCTCCGCCCATCGTCGAACTGGGCCCGGCCGGTCCAGGCTGTTCAGGGATCTTGGCGGTCGATGCGGTTTCGCCTGGGACGGCACGGTAAAAGAATGGTCATGGCTGCGAGCTGGCGACGTCGTCGACGCGAGAGGAAGCGGGCGGCGGCGAGCGCCGAGCCGCAGGATCTCACCCTCCATACGGCACCGCCGGCGCCCGCAGTCCTGGCCGCCCCCGGCAAGGGGCCGGCCGGGCGGCCGGCAGCGGCGTCCGGTGAAGGCACCGTCACCGGGGTATCGGCCGAGCTCGAGCGGCAGCCGCAGCTGCGGCCGCGGTCGTGGTTCGCGGTGCTGCGCCGCACGATCGGCGAGTTCCGCGGCGACGAGCTGCCCGACCGCGCGGCCGCGCTGACCTACTACGGCGTGCTCGCGGTCTTCCCCGCGCTCCTGGTGCTGGTCTCGACGCTCGGGTTCATCAGCCAGTCGGCGGCCGACACCATCCTCACCAACGTGCAGCAGCTCGCGCCGGGTTCGGCCCGCGACATCCTGCGCGACTCCGTCACGGGCATCCGCGCCAGCCCCGGTACCGGCAGCGTCCTCGCCGCGGTTGGTCTCGTCGGTGCGCTGTGGTCGTCGTCGAGCTACATCGCCGCGTTCATCCGGGCGGCGAACGTGGTCTACGACGTACCCGAGGGCCGTCCGGCCTGGAAGGTCGTGCCGTTGCGGCTGGCCGTCACGGTGCTGCTGGTGATCCTGCTCGCGGCCTGCACCGGCATCGTCGTCATCTCCGGCGGCCTCGCCGACCGGGTCGGCGACGTGCTCGGGCTCGACGTGCACTCGCTGCACGCCTGGTCGTACGTGAAATGGCCGATCCTCGCCGTGCTCGCGTCGATGGTCATCGCGTTGCTGTACTGGTCGACGCCGAACGTGCGGGGGCCGGGGTTCCGGTGGCTGACGCCGGGCAGCGCCCTCGCCGTGACGCTCTGGCTCGCCGCGTCCGCCGGCTTCGCGGTGTACGTGGCGAACTTCGGCTCGTACAACAAGACCTACGGGACGCTCGCCGGCGTCATCATCTTCCTGGTCTGGCTGTGGCTGTCGAACCTGTCAATCCTGCTCGGCCTGGAGCTGGACGCCGAGATCACCCGCGAGCGGGCCCTGCTGCGCGGCGTGCCGGCACACACCGAGCTGTACGCCCAGCCCCGCGACACCCGCACCTGGCGCCGCCGACGCACCCCCGGCGCCGGACAGTCCCACCAGCCAGGGCAGGCGCTCTCCCGCGAGACGCCGTGAACCGGCCGCGCTCGCGCATCGCCGCGGGCCGGTTCCCCGGATGACGGGCGGGGAACCGGCGGGCTGACGGCGGGGCGGGGGCCCTCAGGTGCAGCGGTCGACCAGGTGCCGGGTGCTTGTCGTCACCTCCGTGAGCAGGGCGGGCTGATAGGTGCCGGCGTCGCTGCGCAGCCGCAGGAAGCCGACGGCGGTGGTCACCCTCTCAAGGTCGGCGACGTACTCGCCGGCCGTGTCGAGCTGGCTGTACAGCTTCTCCTGGGACGGGACGAGCGCGCGGGAGAGCGTCGCGATCCCGTTCGGGCCGCTGTGGTCGGCCTGGGCGAGACGCAGCGTCTCGATCAGGTCGGGGGCCAGCTGCCGGCAGATGCCGGCGGTGAACGACGCCGCCTGGGGCAGCGGCGGCGCGGGCGGCGGGCCGTTGTCCGCGCAGCCCGCCGCCGCGGTGGCGAGGACGGCGATCAGGACAGCGGCCACGCCGGCGCGCGGAAATCGATTCATGGTGTCACCGCTCGTCGGTCAGTTCGATCCGGAGGTGGGCAGGCCGACGTAGGGGAACCAGCCCCGGAAACGCACGTCGGTTCCGTTCACCCCGTCGCCGAGTCCGGCGACGGCGGCCGGCGGGTTGGGCAGCAGGGCGCCTTCGACGGCCTGCAGGGAGATGTCGAGGACATCGTCGCCGAGGCGGCGTCCGTTCGGGTAACCGGCCTTGTCACCGCCGAGGACGCCGAGGCGGTTGGGTGCCGCGGTCGGTGGGATGGACATGTTCAGCCGCAGCTGCTCGGACGGCGCGATTCTCGCCCGGTCGGCGTCGGCGTTGAGGGTGTGTGCGTTCAGGTCGACGCCGACGTTGTCCTTGCTCACCCCGGTCAGGAACACCGCGGTCAGATCTCTGCGCGGGGCCGCCGGCGCGGGAATCCTGTAGATGGCCTGGATCAGCTTCGGCAGTTCGGGGTCGGTGACGAACTTCAGGAACTGCGCGTCGGTGCTCGGCGTGGAGGCGTTGAAGCGGTCCTTCTGGCCCACGGGTACGACGACCTCGTTGACGAGCGGGGAACCGAGCCGGGACACCTGCGACCAGCCGCCGAACGACATCCGCTGGCCGGAGCCGCCCGTCGGGCCGAGCAGCGCGGCGCCGCGGCGCTGGGTGCTGCTCCACACGCCGATCACCGGATTGCGCTTCTCGTCGCGGCGCAGGGCGAGCTCCGACCTGGGTACCTGCAGCACGATCGAGTTCACGTTGAATCCGGCGAGGGTGTCCTTGCCGACCTCGGACAGGTTGGCGCCGTAGAGCAGGTCGAACACCCGCAGGTCAACGAAGAACGGGTCGTCGGCCTGCCCGGCGAACGTCTTCGCGCCACCAGGCAGGGTGCGCAGCGTGGAGGTGCGCAGCGCGAGATAGTCCGGCATGGACGCGTTGCCGACGAACGACGGCGCCACCGGCACCTTGTCGGCGAGGGTGGTCGTCTTCCCGCCGGCGATCCGCTCGAGCCGGTAGGTCTGGCGGAAGTTCAGGTCGGGGTCGTTGAACGAGGTCACCTGCCCGGTGTTGTACAGGAACGTGTTCGGGTTGCGGTAGCTGCTGGTGAACGTCCAGCGGAAGGTGATGTCGGGCTTGGCGTCGCCGTCGTTGTCGACGTGGATGTCGTACTGGGCGTCGGTGGCGAACGGGTAGAAGTTCGGCCCGCCGGCCGGCTTCTGGAAGGGCGACCAGTTGGCGACGAGCGTCACGGACTTCGGGTCGTCCGGGCTGACGAAGGCGTAGGTGTCGGTGTTGTCGACCGTCGGGTCGGCGCTGATCAGTGGTGCCTCCCGGTGGCTGGACGCCTCGGCGGCGGTGGGCACGGCGGCGAGCGTGGCGGCCGTCATGCCCACGACCAGCGCGCCCGCGCCGACGATCCGGCGATGACGGCTGCGGCACCGGCGCGGCAGCCAGGCCCGAGGCGGACGGTCTCTGACGGCGCCTGGAGCGGGGCCAGCGCCGGCAGTGGGGCCAACGCCGGCAGTGGGGCCGGCCCCGGGCGTCAGTTCTCTCATGGTTCTCCCTGGAGTGGGGACCGGCCCTCGGGCGCGGTCTCGGTGATCGCCGATGGTTCGGCGCCGCGGGCGACCCGGATGTGTCGGATACCCGACACCCTTCGGCGCGGCCGGCGGTGATCCGTGCGCCGCCGCGGGCCGAACAACCGATGCCTGGCTGTCGGCCTGGCCGGTGGCCTGGCCGGTGACAGGCGGACATGGACGCGGACACGGGAGGACGGCCTTGGGATGGCGGTCATGACAGGGCTGCGGAGCACCAGGGCGCGCCGGATGCTGACGTTCGCCGTCCTGGCGGCGGTGCTCGGCCTGACGGGCAGCGCCGTGACGGTCAGCCGGCCGGAGGTCCGACTGGCCGCCACGTCCGCCGATGCCGGTCACGTGCCAGCGGCGATGACCGGACCCGCGGCTGGCCGCACGAGCAGCTCGGCGGCGCGCCTCCGTCCGGCTGAGCTGACGGACCAGACTGACCCGGCGGGTGCGTCCGTCGCGGGTCTGCAGGACCGGCTTGGACGGGTACCGCGGGACTGGACGAGCTGGGCCGCGCTCGGCCTGGCCTACGTCGAGCAGGCCCGGCTGCGCGGCGATCCGACCTCCTATCCGCGCGCGGACGGCGCGTTCGCCCGTTCGCTGGCGCTGCGGGCGGACAACGATCCCGCGCTCGCGGGACGGGCGGCGCTCGCCGCGGCGCGCCACGACTTCCCCGCCGCGCTGCGCGACGCGGACCATGCCCTGGCCGCCAACCCGTACAACGCGACCGCGCACGGCATCCGCTTCGACGCCCTCGTCGAACTCGGGCGCTATCCCGAGGCCTGGCAGGCCGCGCAGGCCGCGGTCGATCTCCGTCCCGATGTGGGATCCCTGGTCAGGGCCGCGTACGCGGAGGAGCTGCGCGGACAGACCGACGAGGCGGCCAGCCTGCTGCGCCGTGTCCTCGCCGACGCCACCTCCCCCGCCGACATCACGTTCGCCTCCTTCCACCTGGGGGAACTGGCTCGCCAGCGCGGCGACCTCGACGGCGCGGCCGTCGCCTACGCGACGGGACTCGCCCACGACCCGTCGTCGGTGCAGCTGCTGGTGGGACGCGCCCGGCTGGCCGCCGCCCGCGGGCAGACCACCGCCGCCCTGGCGGACTACGGCGTCGCCGCGACCCGCAGTCCCCAGCCGTGGATCGTCGCCGAGTACGGCGAACTGCTCGAGGCGTCGGGCCGGCCCGACGAAGCGAGACGGCAGTACGACCTGGTGCGCACCACGGCGGCACTGTTTCGCGCCCAGGGCGTCGAGGTGGACGTCGACCTGGCGCTGTTCGAGTCCGACCACGGTGATCCGGCCGCGGCACTGGCCGCGCTGACGCCCGCGCCGGGCGCCGCACCGCATCGCGCCGGCGTCTTCGTCGACGACGCGCGCGGCTGGGCGCTGCACCGCCTCGGCCGGGACCGTGAGGCGCTGGCGTCCGCGAACGCGGCGCTCGCGCTGGGGCTGCACCGAGCGCTGTTCTCGTATCACCGCGGCGAGATCCGCGCCGCTCTCGGCCAGCCCGCCGGGGCGATCACCGATCTGCGCTCGGCGCTGGCCATGGACCCGCATTTCTCCCCGCGGCACTCCCCGCGGGCGCGCACCCTGCTCGCCTCCCTCGAGGCGGCACGCCGATGAGCCGGGAACCGCGTCCGCGCCGGCGCCTGGGCCGTGCCGGTGTGCTGGCAGTGGCCGTGGCGGTGTTCGTCCTGACCGCCGGCGGGTCCGCGTCGGCGCATCCGCTGGGGAACTTCACCGTCAACACCGCCAGCGTGCTGCGGGTGGGCGTCACACAGATCCGCGTGGACGTGGTCGTCGACGCCGCCGAGATCCCGACCGCCCAGCTGCGCCCGGACGTCGACCGGCTCGGTGCCCAGCGCTGGCAGCGGGCCGAGTGCGCCCGCACCGCCGGTCAGGCTGCCCTGGCCCTCGACGGCCACCGTCTCGCCCTGGCCGTGACCGGCACCTCGGTCACGTTCCCCGCCGGCGCCGGCGGGCTGGCGACGACCCGCCTGGTATGCCGCTACGCCGCCACCACGGCTCCTGCTGCCGGCGGCACGGCGGGGGCGGCACGGACGGTCCGGTACGCGCTGACCGCCTACACCGATCGGATCGGGTGGCGGGAGACGGTCGCCCTCGGGGACGGCGCGACGGTGATCGCCTCGGACGTTCCCGACCGCTCGACGACCGCGCTGCTCACCCGGTATCCCACGGATCCCCTGGCGCGCGGCTCGGACGTCACCCGCGCCAACGTCACCGTGCGCCTCGGCGGCCCGCCGGCCCCGGACCTGATCTCCGGCCCCCCGGCCAGCACCGCCGACACGTCCAGTACAGGGCAGCGCGGGCCGGCTGACGCGACTGCGAGCCGACGGGTGGGCGGCGGATTGTCCGGCTGGTTGGACGGGTTGGTCCGGCGCACCTCACTGTCCCTCGGCGTCGCTCTGCTCGCGCTGCTCGCCGCGGTCGTGCTGGGCACGGCGCACGCCTTCGCCCCCGGGCACGGGAAGACGGTGATGGCGGCCCG
The DNA here is from genome assembly GCF_059816245.1 of Frankia sp. RB5. Taxonomy (NCBI): domain Bacteria; kingdom Bacillati; phylum Actinomycetota; class Actinomycetes; order Frankiales; family Frankiaceae; genus Frankia; species Frankia sp. RB5. Next base: position 1,586 of record NZ_JCBATA010000030.1, on the reverse strand, counting down.
GATCGTCGGCGGTTCGGTGACGCGCCGGCAGCTGGCCCTCACCGCCGCGGCGGTGACCCTCACCCACACGTGTGGCGTGCTGGTCCTCGCGCTCGTGCTGTCGGCGTCCAGCGGCTTCGCGCCGGAGCGCGTGTACCCCTGGCTCGGCGTGGCGAGCGGGCTGCTCATGGTCGGCGTCGGCGCGGGCCTGCTGCGCTCACGCCTGGCCCGCGGCTCCCCCGGCCTCGACCTCCCCGGCCACGAGCACCCCCACCGCGACCACGACCACCCCGACGACCACGACCACGACCACGACCACCATCCCGAGCACAGCCATCCCGAGCAAGGCCATCCCGAGCACAGCCATTCCGGCCACGACCATCCAGGCCGGGACAACGGCCACACCCACACCCACGATCACGGCCGTCGCCATGATCACCGCCACGCCCACGAGCACAGCCACACGCGCGGGCACAGCCACACGCGCGGGCGTGGGCGTCGCGAGGGGGTCGCGCACGCTCACGGGGGGCGTTGGCATACGCACCCCGCCGTGACGGAGGCGCCGTCACTGCGTGGGCTGGTCGCCGCCGGGTTCGCCGGTGGGATGGTGCCGACGCCGTCGGCCGTGATCGTGCTGCTCGGGGCGGTGGCGCTGGGGCGGGCGTGGTTCGGGGTGCTGCTGGTCCTGGCCTACGGCACTGGGATGGCGGTGACCCTGGTCGGCGTGGGATTCCTGCTCGATCGCACCATCATCCCGCTGCTGCGCCGGGCGCAGGCCTTGGTCCCCGGGTTCACCGCGAGCCTGCGCTGGGCGCCGGTGGCGAGCGCGGCCGTAATCATCATCGTGGGGGCAGCCGTGGCTCTGCGCGCCGGTGGTCAGGTTCTCCCTCCCCCATGACCCGCGTTGATCGAACGACGGCGGCCCCCTGCGTTACTATCCCGATCGTGCGTGATCCGGCCAAACCGGCAGAAGTCCCGCACCCGGCCGCCTCGGCACGCCCATCACCCGCGTCGCCGCCACCTCCGTCGTCCTCGGGTGGCGAGATCGTCGAGTTGCACGGCCGGCTGGTATCCGGTGATCCTGCGGCGCTCGCTGAGGTGCACGAGCGCTACGCTCCCTACCTGCTCGCCGTCGCCATGCGAGTGACCCGGGACGCCCATGCCACCCGGGATGTGCTGCAGGAGGTCCTGGTCGCCTTCTGGCAGCATCCGTTGCGTTTCGATCCGTGCCGCGGCGAGCTGCGCACCTGGCTCGCGGTGCTCACGCACCGGCGTGCCGTCGACTGGGTGCGCCGGGAGACCGCGCGGCGGCCCACCGAACGGGTCGCCCTGGCCCTCGTCGAACGCGCCGCCGAGGCGCCGGCCGACAGCGAGCTGCTCGCGCGCGAGAACACGGCCGCGGTACGCGCCGCCGTCGCCGCACTCCCCCCGCAGCAGCGTGAGGTGGTGCAGCTGGCGTACTACACGCGACTGACCTAGCCCTGTCTTCCGCACGTTCGTGTGGTGAGACAGCTACGTGGTTGATTGTTCGGATCGGGTCGGGTTGATCGGGATCCGTGGTGGCGGGTCTGGGACTGTTCGTGGCTGTGTCGGTTGTGGCGGGTTAC